>VBMR01000013.1 GCA_005878325.1 Methanobacteriota archaeon
CGAAAGTATCAGAATTTATCATACGTTCCGTTCGATGCGATCTTGGCCCCATTCGCGACGCTTTCGGAGTGCGCCGGGCGGGAATTGAACCCGCGTTGAGGGCTTGGGAAGCCCTAGTCCTACCACTAGACTACCGGCGCTGCGGGAGGCTCCAATTCATCATGTCTGATGAAGCTTCCCGCCTCGTGCACAGGTCGCGTTCTGCGCGCAATCCGGGCCGCGCAGTCAATACGCATCCAGCCGACGCACTCAGGCCGCGCCCGCTTCCACACCGACCCGCTGAAACGACATGAGGAGCTCCGCTTCTCGCCGGAGGCGAGAGGCGACGTCCGGCATCTCGAGCAATTCCTGGCGGACCTGATCGGAACTGGGCAAGGCATCCGCGACCCGGTAGGACAGCGATCGAGGGGTCAGGTTCCGCCATGTCTCGTCCGCAATGGACACGCCGCTCGCTTCGAGCGATTGGACGACGCCTTCAACGAGGCGGGCGACCGCGTTTGCCAAGAGCTCGGCGTCGGGACCGATGAACTCCTCGAGGAACGCCACCTCGGCGCGGAGATACGCCCGCGTGCGGTCGATCCCGAGGATCTCGAAGCGTCTCCGGCCTTCCGCGACGATGTCGTATCGACCGTCCTCCAGGCGCCGCGAGGCGATGATCGCAGCCTCCGTCCCGACCCGTCGCGGGAGGGCCAGATCGCCGACTTCCTCGCCCTCCAGGATCAACGCGACCCCGAAGGGCTCCTCGTGAGCGAGGCAGCGGCCGATCATCTCGCGGTACCGGGGCTCGAAGATGTGGAGGGGCAACGTCGCCTCCGGGAAGAGGACGGCATGGAGAGGGAAGAGGGGCAACCGCACGGCCCGGACATTCCGCGCGGGACGATAAGCCTTCGTCACTTCGGATGGATGTCCAGCCGGATGACCCAGATGGTCCGGCATCCAGGACAATGGACGTCGCGCGTCGTCGCGTCGCCTTCGTCCGCCAACTTGAACGTGAAGAACAAGGGATTGTTGCACTTCGGACAGCTGAAATTCAGGCCGCCAACGGTCATCCGACTCCCTCGAACGGCGGGTCCGTCTTAAGGCTGAGTACAGCCCCGGTAGGTTTATCCAAGTCATGTCCTTGCGGACTCGCCCATGCTTCTCGAGAAGGTCATTGCCGCCCCACTCGACAACAACGCATACCTGATCGTCGACGAGTCGAGCAAGCAGGCCGCGGTCGTGGACCCCGCCCTTGCGGGCGACAAGCTGGTGGGCCTTGCGGAGAAGCACGGCGCGAAGGTCTTGTTCATCCTGAACACCCACGGCCATCCTGATTCGACCGCCGACGACGACTCGATCCGGAAGGCCACCGGCGCCAAGATCGCGATCTTCGAGGTCGAGGCCCACCGACTCGAAAAGAACGCCCGAGAGGGCCGTTGGTTCCTGCCCGCTCCGCCTCCCGCTGTGAAGCCCGACGTGCTGCTGAAGGAGGGTTCGGAGCTCAAGGTCGGGAACCTCATCATCCGGACCTTGCACACCCCGGGCCACACGGAAGGCAGCGCTTGCTTCTACATCGAGTCGGAGGAGGCCCTGTTCACGGGCGACACGCTGTATGCGGGATCCCATGGCCGCACGGATACGTTCGGCGGAAGTCCCGCGAAAATGGTCTTCAGCCTCCGGCGGCTCAAAGAGTTCCCGGCCACGACGCGGATCTATCCGGGTCACGGACCGGAGACGCCCCTCGGCGACGCGACGTGGATCAGCGACCTCATGTATCCCGTGCTCTGACTAACGCCAGCCCGAGGCCGCCCGCCAGCTCCGCGCATGAGGATGCCGTCGCACCAAGCGGACGGGTGCGAACCGGCGGCCCAACCCGAGTCCCAGGCGGCGGTACACGACCTTCATGCTGAAGACGACGACGAGGAAGTAGGCATACAGGATCGGCAACGTCACGATCCAAGAGTACTGCCAGACGATCGCCACGAGGCTGACGACGGTCAACGCGCCGACGACGATCCGCAGGACAAACGCCTCAATGGCGGATCGGCTCAACGGGCCTCCGTCGACGCCGTAGTTCGTGTGGCGCACGGGCTCCTGGAACGCGTGGCGGGCGGACGCCCACACCGCGAAGATGACGATGGGCGTGAAGACCGCCATCACGATGTGCGCCAGTTCCCTCGTGACCGTGAGATCGATCACCCATGCGGAATACACGATGAGGGCCGCCTGGAAGAGACGCTTCCTTCGGTAGATCGGCAGGAAGTTCGGCATGATCACGGTCCTCAGCGTCCGCTTCACCAGCTCCGCACCGAAGGTGATGGACTTGGGCAAACGGTTCGCGAAGAACAAGGCGATCCGGTCGGAGCGCGTCATGAGGATCGGGGCGAGGGAGCTCATGACGATGCAGAGGATGCCCGCGAATGGCGTGAGATATTGACCCGCATAGTCGTTCGACAGGGAGGGGTTCGCGCGGATAGCCCGCGATCCGACGGTCGCATAGAGGATGGCCTCCTCATTGCGCGCGATGAGGCTCGTGCCGATGGCAGTGGAGGCGCGGCCCGAGAAGCCGATGAAGTACGCGAGCGCGGCGGTCAGGAAGAGGTCGTTCAGGACGATCAAGGGCGCCGCGATGACCAGCATCGGCAGGACCGAGGGCAGGGCCGCGGGGTCGATCGACATCCCGAAGCTGAGGAAAAAGATCGCGACGAACGCGTCGCGCAGGGATTCCATCTTGACCTTGAGCCGCGCAGCGATCCGGGTGTCGGCGAAGACCATGCCCATGAAGAAGGCGCCGACGATCGCCGGGATGCGGAAGGCCTCCGCGAGGGAGGCGGCGAGGAACACGACGCCGAGCGCGAACAGGACGAACAATTCCTCGTTCTTGATTCGTTCGAAGAGGGCGGCGGTCCTTGGCACGACGATCGCCGCAAGGAGAGCGAAGAAGCCGATGAACAGACCGACACCGGCGAAGAGGGCGACGACGTCCACGGGTCGGTCGGACGGGACGATCATGCCATTCACCAGGGTCAGGAGGAACATCGCGAGGAACGATTCGAGGATCACCATGCCCAGGAGGAACTCGGTTTCGCGGTTCCCCAACCGCTTCAGGTCGATGAGGGACTTCGCCACCATCGCGGAGCTCGACATGCTGATGACCCCGGCCATGAAGATCGTGTCCACGAGGGGCCATCCGAGCCACGCACCGATCACGAATCCCGCGAACATGTTCACGGCGAGGTTCGTCGCCGCAAGAATCGCGGCCGCCTCCTTCGTCTTCATCAGCTTCGTGATGCTGAATTCCAGTCCGACGAAAAACAGGAGCAGGACGAGCCCGAGTTGTGAGACGCCTTGGAGGAACCCGCTGTCCCGAAGGATCCCGTCGTACGCCCAATCGAACAGGCGCACGTGGATGTGCGGGCCGATCAGGATGCCGGCCACGATGTAGCCGATCACGATCGGTAGCCGGACGCGAGAGGCGAGTGCGGCACCAACGAACCCGACCGCGGCGATGGCTCCCACATCGAACATGATGGAGGTTGTCTCAACCACGGGATCGCGCGTCCTGGGAAGGCCCTAGGGCGAGCGCGGTCGCTCGCGATCTCTTCGCGAGAATCATGGGTCCCATCCCGTTCACGCATCGTGCGGGGCCATACAAATAGCCGTTGTCAAGCCGAGGGCCGGGGTCTCGAATCGCGTCGCCGGAGGACCTCCGAGACGAGCTTTATTACCGAGCCGAGGGTTCGGCGCTCGATGGCGGACGACTGGCATGCCCTGTCGGCCGAGGCCGCCCTCCAGCGACTGGACGCATCTCCGTTGGGCCTGACGTCGACGGAGGCCCGGCGTCGGATCGAGCGATACGGCCCGAACGAGCTCGTGCAGACGCAGAAGATCAGCCCGCTCCGCATCCTGCTAAGCCAGTTCACCGACGTCCTGGTCATCGTCCTGATCATCGCGGCGATCATCTCGGCGGCCCTGGGCCTCTCCCAGAACGAGACCGCGGATCTGTACGATGCGGCCCTGATCATCGTCATCGTCATCATGAATGCGATCCTGGGCTTCGTCCAGGAGTATCGGGCGGAGCGGTCCCTCGAAGCGCTGAAGAACCTCGCGGCCCCGAAGGCCCATGTCGTGCGCGAGGGAGAGACCGTCGCCGTGCCGTCGCGCGACCTCGTGCCCGGGGACGTCACCGTCCTCGCGGCGGGCGACCGGGTCCCCGCGGACGCGCGGCTCCTCGAGGTCGCGAGCCTCCGGGTCACGGAGGCGTCTCTCACGGGCGAATCGACTCCCGTGAGCAAGGCCGTCGAGCCCCTGCCCCGAGACGCATTCCTCGGGGACCGCCGGAACATGGTGTTCATGGGGACCTCCATCGACGTGGGCCGGGGCAAGGCCCTCGTCGTCGAGACCGGCATGTCCACGGAATTGGGCAAGATCGCGGGGCTCGTCCAGCAGGAGACGAAGGAGGATACCCCGCTCCAGAAGCAACTCGACCGCCTCGGGAGGCAGATCGGGATCGCCATCCTGCTCGCGGCGGGCCTCATCTTCGCGATCGGTGTCTTCCGGGACCCCGGCCACATCGAGCTCCTGTTCCTGACCGCGGTCGGACTCTCCGTCGCGGCAATCCCCGAAGGTCTCCCGGCGATCGTCACGATCAGCCTGGCCCTTGGCCTCCAGCGGATGATCCGCCGCCACGCCCTGGTCCGGAAGTTGCCTGCCGTCGAGGCCCTCGGCGCGGCGTCCGTGATCTGCTCCGACAAGACGGGCACCCTCACGAAGGGAGAGATGAACGTCCGAGTCCTGGTGGCGGGGAGTCGACAATACGACGTGAGTGGCGAAGGCTTCGATCCCTCCGGGAGCATCCACACGGCCGGTCACGTCGTCGAGTGGGATGCGGATCCGGGACTGCGCCGCCTGCTGGAATGCGGCGTCCTGTGCAACGACGCGGTGCTGAAGAAGGACCGGAACCGCTGGGTGGTGGAAGGGGATCCCACGGAAGGTGCCCTCCTCGTGGCCGCACGTCGGGCGGGCCCGGATCTCGAGGCGATCCGGTCGACGTGGCCTCGGGTCGCGGAGATTGCGTTCACGTCGGAGCGGAAGATGATGTCCACCCTCCACGCGCAACTGTCCGAGGAGCAGTTGCGGGAGATGCTCTCCGTGCCGGAGGGAGAGAGGCCCGCCCGGCTCGCCAGGCGCGACACGGTCGTCCATGTGAAGGGCGCTCCCGAGAGGGTCCTAGCGGCCTGCACGCATCACCTGGTGGACGGCGAGCGGAAGCCCCTTTCCGAATACGACCGCAAGCAGTATCTGTTCCAGAATCAGGAGATGGCGAGCCGCGCACTCCGTGTGCTGGGCTTGGCGTACCGCGAGTTTTCCGGCGACCTACCGCCTCTGACGGAGGCGGACCTCGAGAAGGATCTCACGTTCCTGGGTTTCGCGGGGATGATGGACGCCCCGAGATCCGATGCGATCGAAGCGATCCAACGGTGCAAGAAAGCGGGCATCCAGGTTGTCATGATCACGGGCGACCACAAGCTGGCCG
>VBMR01000014.1 GCA_005878325.1 Methanobacteriota archaeon
GCGGACGCAGGGGCGACTCGAGGCCGCGGTTGATCGTGATCTGGGCGATCGTCGCATAGTACTTCGACGCGTGTTCGAGGGATCGGAGGACGGACGACAGGAGGCGATTGGCCGGAGGAATCGACCGCGACCGCGATGGTTCCCCGCCGCCGTTCGACGCGAGACGACCGAGTTCCTCGACGAGCGCCGCGTGGCGATCCAGGGACTCGTTTGCCTTCTTCAAATCGGTCGCGAAAAAGGATGTCATCGCGAGGTCGATGACCTTCTCGAGCTTCGACTTCAGCGCCGCGACCGTCCTCCCAAAGGCCTTCGATGGAGGGAGGCGGGTGCTACGTTGGGTCGAAATTTCCAGGGCGAGCTCTTCCCAGAGGTCTCCCACGTTCTCGAGGCTGACCGAAATGACCCGATCTCCCAGGAGATGCCGCGGTTCCGTCACGCCGACCTTCGCCGCGATCGATCGGTTCTGGGCGGCGAGTAGGAGTTGACGGACGACGAGCCAGTACAGCCGATCCACCTCTACTTCCATGCGAGCGACTTCATCGATTCGTCCGGCGGGTTCCCCCGCGAGGATGCCGAGGACGAGCTTTTCCATTCGAGACGTCAAATAATGGAGTCGGCGGAGAAGGCCGTCGATTGGAAAGCGCGTCGGCTCCACGAAGTTCTCGATCGTCACAAACCGCGGTCCCTGATTCACAATCGTCAGCCCGGTGAGGCCACGGACGGCCTCGTGGATTTCCTGGAGTCGTCCCGGGGTGAGCTCCTCGCGGCTCCGAATCCGAATCGTGTTGCATCCGGTGATGTAGTTTCCCGTGATTAGCCGGGTGAGGGCTTCAGGCTCATCCCACGCATCCGCGTCGATCGTCGCCTCGGCAGGGGACGGATATTCCTCCTTGGGTCCGACCCGCACCCGAAGGCTTCCGTCGTCCTCGACCACCATGCTGACCACGGATCCAGGACGGACTCCGTTCGACTCCGCCCAGGCCTTGGGAACGGATACCCCGAGGCTCGAGTACCCGAGTTTCTGGACCTTGCGGGTTTCCAACTCCATGGACTCGATATATGTCCAACGGAGTAAATAGGTACGGTGTTGTTACAAGCGAGGGCGCCGAACGTACGACCCTCGACTTGGGTCGTTTTCGTCGCCGACTGGGCTTGTGTCCCAAAAACCTCATGAGTTTCCCCGCAGATGCGAGCCGTTAGATGGATCGCACCGTGGACGTCCTGGTCGTCGGCGCAGGTCCGACCGGGAGCACGGCGGCGAAGTATGCGGCTCGCGGTGGCGCCGACGTCCTCCTGATTGAGAAGCGGTCAGAGATCGGGACGCCCGTGCGGTGTGGGGAGGGAGTCGCGAAGCGGTGGCTCGACGAAATCGGCCTTTCCCCCAGCACCGAGTTCATCTGTCACGAAGTCGACGGTGCGCGGGTCGTCGCACCGGACGGGACCGCCCTGATCGTCGACGAGACCCGCGCCGGAAACGAGTGCGGCTATGTCCTGGAACGGGACCTGTTCGATCGCCACCTGGCGAAGGAAGCCGCGAAGGCCGGGGCCGAGATCCTGATCAAGACGAGTGCGGCCGGCCTGCTGCGGGAAGACGGCCAGGTGGTGGGCGCGCGGTGTGAGCACATGGGGGATCACTTCGACGTCCGCGCCGGCGTGGTGATCGGTGCGGACGGATTCGAGAGCCAGGTCGGCCGTTGGGCGGGCCTGGAGACGCACCTCCGAACCCGGGACATCGCTGCGTGCCTCCAGTATACGATGGTCGGCGTGAACGGGGACCCGCGGCATCACGACATCTACCTCGGGAGTTGTGCGCCCGGAGGCTATGCCTGGGTGTTCTGGAAAAGCGACGACACGGCCAACGTGGGCATCGGGGTGAATCTCTCCAAGATCCGGGATCGGGCGGAAGCGAAACGCTACTTGGACGATTTGATCGGCCGCACGCCGAGCCTTGCTAAAGGGGAGATCATCGAGGAAGTCGCGGGCGCCGTCAGCGTCTCGATGCCTCTGGAACGGACCGCGGCACCGGGAGTCCTCCTCGCGGGGGATGCCGCAAGGCTCATCGATCCCCTGACCGGCGGCGGCATCCTGAATGGATGTCTGTCCGGCAAGTACGCGGGAGAGGCCGCCGCGAACGCGGTCGCCACGGGCGATCTGCGGGACAGGCCCTTCGTGGAGTACGAGCGCCGGTGGAAGGCCCGTCTCGAGGAAGAGCTGGCGAGTCACTATCTCATCAAAGAGCGACTCCTCCATCTGGAGGACGAAACGATCAACAAGGCAATCCGTTCCGTCGTCGAGGCGAAACCGGAGCGCATCACCGCGGGCACGGTCCTCGAGGCCATCCGGACTCGTCATCCAGAGATCTTGTCGGTCTTCGAAGGCCTCCTGTGAAAGGCCATCGCGTCAAGCGATGGGTCCAATCAATCTTTCTGGAGGTCTTCGCCGCCCTCGAAGGTATGTTGGACCTGGCTGTACAGCTCCTCGAAGCCGAAAGGGAGGTCGGACGACACCGGAAAGATTCGTCGGTACACTCCGATCGTCTCCATGCTTTTCAGGAACTCAACGTCCAGGAGGGTCTTCGGCGTCGTGCCATCCGTGAAGAGGGCCTCATAGAGAGCGAACGGGTCGAGGGACCACTTCACGACCCGCTCCAAATCCTCTTCCGCCAAGATGTCCGCCTTGCTCAACACATTCAGGAAGGGCACGCCATGTCGAAACTGGACCGTCGCGCTCAGGAGCACGGACGACACGAACCCCGAAGGGACCTTGACGAGCGCGGGGTCGCTCAAATAGATGAGCGCAGAGTCTTCGCGGCCGAAGGCGTCGATCAGCACGCCCCCGGAGGCGCGGAAGGTGAACAGCTCGATCTGTCCCGGCGTATCGATCAGGATGTAGTTGGTCTCGAACGTCTCGAGGACCTCCGCGAGTTCCTGCGCATTCATCGCGATCATGTCCGCGGCGGCGACCTGCGCTCCGTTTGGGCCCAGGTCCTGTTCCTGCATGATCTCGTCCAACCGGACGTAGTCCCGGACGTCCAGGTCGGGCGCATACCGTATCGCCTCGGCCCCCGGATCCAGGTTCGCGGTCACGCAGTCGAGGCCTTGGGCGTTCAGCCATTGCTGGAACGCGTAGACCATCGTCGACTTGCCCGAACCGGCCGTTCCCACGAAGTACAGGTTCCGCGCCATGGGACGCCCCGCGAACGGGACGGAAGGGCATGAAGGTTCGCGGCGATCGCCCGAAGAAGCAGGAAAGTTGAAACGCGACGCGGAATTTGTCGGGCCATGGCGACGGAGCGAAAGTTCACCCGGTTCAATCCTGCGGACCGACCCGTGACGACCCGCGAAATCCCGGAGGGTGGAATATGCCTCTCCACATTCGTCGTGATCAGTGAACCGGGTCACTCGGAGCGGATCCTGATGGGGCACCTGAACCCCTCCGCCCCGTGGGACCACATCGGCGCCTTGGATCCGGAGCGGGCGGAGGCAAATAGCCACGGTTGGATGCTTCCCTCGAGTCACCTCCTGCTCGGCGAGTCCCCCGAGGCCGCGGCGGACCGGATCCTGAAGGAGCAGCTCGGCCTTCAATTGCTCGAACTGGAGGGCCCCTACGTGTACTCCGAGGTGTACGGCGCGAAGAACCACTGGGACATCCACTTCGTGTTCGTCGGGGAGCGGGACCAGGTGGGCCAACATCCCGCGTGGTCGGACCTCGCCTTCGTCGACGTGAACGACACCCCGAGGGACCAAATCGCGCGGTACCACGAGGACATCCTGGCGCTCATCGGCCGATGGAACCCGGCGCGAGGCTGACGCGGGACCTTCGCCTCACCGTATTCCAAAATCGAACATTCTCACCGGCAACTATATTTTCCGACCCTCGAGATGGGAACGTACCGGGCGGTCGAACGATGGACCTCGTCCAATGGGCCGTGCTGATCGCCTTCGAGGGCGTTATCGGAGGGACTTCGGTCCTGCTGAGCCTGACGTACCTCTCGTTCGCGCGGATGGAGAAGGATGTCCGCCGAGCTCGGATGTTCATCATGGCCGACCGCATCAAGCGATTCCTCGGCGCCTTCACCACGGGGTTCGTCGTCCTCGCCCTGACCTTCTCGACGGCCTTCCTCGGGATCACCCTTCCCGCCGCTGTTGCGACTGGCGCCTTCTTCTTCTTCCTCGGCACGGTCGCCTATGGCATCGTCGAACTCTACTTTATCGTTCGACCCAGGCAAGCCGTCCGCACGCTCGGAGGGAAGTCCTGGCACCCGGCGCTTCGCCCGAAGGCGAGTCCACGCGCCGTCGAGCCCACGGAGGACGATCACGATGCCACGAGCTGAGATCCACGCCGAGGTGATCGACACCGCCCCGATGGGGCTGGAAGGAATCGAGGCGCAGCTGGACCAGGTGCTCCAGGGATTGCGGCGCAAGATCAAGGGCGTCCGCGGGTCCGTGGTGGCCGATTCGAACGGCTTGGTCGTTGCCAGCGATATTCGCGCCGGTGTGAGCCCCGCGATCCTCGCGGCGATGAGCACCCTGATCGCCCAATCCGCGGGAAGCGTGTTCGAGAACATAGAAATGGAGGGACCAGATTCCATTCTGATGGAAGGCCCCAAGTCGAACGTGATCGTCAAACACATCCCCGTTGCCGACGTAACGCTCCTCGCCCTGGTCGAGAAGACGACGAACCTCGGGATCCTGAAGATCGAGATCGATCGGGCTGCTGAAGGGGTTGCGACGGCGCTCGGATTTCTCGCGCAAACCCCTGCGCGAACGGGAATCTCCGAGCTCTTCGTCATGACGAAGGGGGGAATTCTCATTCGACATTACTCGGACACCCTCCGAACGGACCTCGATCGAGACGTACTGAGCGGCATGCTGATCGCCGTTCAGCAATTTGTCCAGCAAACGCTCGCCTCGAAGTCCGGGAGCTTGAGTCAACTTCGGTACGGAGAACAGAGCATCTTCTTCTTCCGGGGGACCCAAACCGTCGCGGCCGCCGTCGCCAAAAACGCGACCCCGGAGGCCCTCCAGTACCACGTCCTCGATGCGCTGCAGGATTTCGAGGACCGGTTTGGGGCCACGCTCGAGTCGTGGAACGGCGACGTGAGCGCATTCCCCGGCATCGACGACTGCTTCGAGAAGATCATCAAGAGCTAGACCCGCACAGACATGCGTCGTGACTCGGCTCGGTCATAGCAGTCTCAAGCCCGGCCCGGACGCGGCATCCGCGAGGGGAATTGTATCGATTCCATTCGGTCAGCACGCCCGAACGGATTCGAAACCCAGGTCCAAAGTGTCGGCAAACAGGTCGACTATGGACGGCCATCAGGTAGTCTTGAACTCCGTGCCAGGCTCTTCTTTCGCTCTTTGGATTTTCACGGCTTCAGCGATGAGCCTCCGCACGATCGCTGACCGCGATGTGCGATGGAGTCGTGCCAACCGACTCAAGTTGTTCCATGTCGGGGCATCAAGAGTCAGCTGGTGTGCACGTTGACGCTCACTCGCAGCACGTCGTATTCGACCTCGTCTCTTGGTGCGGGCCATTTCGTCACACGCTCCTCCATCGTCACGAAGGCCCTATAATACTCACCCATGGCCCCAAGCATCGTCCGTTGTGGCTTTTTTCGTGAGCTTTGGCCCGCGATGGGTGGACCTCGTCCATCGAGAATCGAGAGCCAACGACCGACGCCCTCCTGCGGGACACTCATGGTTGAAATAGCTCCGAAAACCTGTGGGCGGCGAGGTTTCGCGCACCGTGCCGGGGGGCCATTCAAGTCGTGACAACCGGGATGTTCAAGTCACAAACTGGCTGCTCGAAGGAGACCAGCCGTCC
>VBMR01000136.1 GCA_005878325.1 Methanobacteriota archaeon
GCTTCCGTTCCTCCGCCTGCCGCTTGCCGGTCAAGGCGGCCTCGAGGTCCGGGTTCAGCGCGAGGGCCGCGTCGAACGCCTTGACCGCGTCGTCGAAGCGCTTCAGCCGCAGGAGGGCGGACCCTTTGCTCGCCCAGACGGAGGCGTCTCGGGCGTCGATCCGAAGGGTGCGGTCGAACGATTCCACCGCTGGCTCCAGGAGGCCGGCCCGTTCCTCCGCGACCCCGCGGACGTACCAGAGGCCCTTGTCCGCGGGCAACAGGTCGGCGGCGCGGGCGAGGGATTGGGCGGCGACGGGGAAGTGCTCCAGCTTGAGGGCGAGCAGGCCCTCCGCGCGCCACGCGGGACCGAAGGCCGGATCCGCCTCCGTCGCGGACTCGTACGCCAGGACCGCCTCGTCGGGCCGGCCCACCGCCTCCAAGGCCTCCCCCTTCCACGTGAGCGTCGCGGCATCCTTCGGATTCGCCTTCAGGGCGAAGTCGAAACACGGGATCGCGTCCGCGGCCCGCCCCGTCCGGAGGAGGCACACGCCCTTCGTCCGGGCGGCCTCGTAGTGGTTCGGGTCTTTCTGGAAGACGACCGTGATCAGGGAGAGGGCGTCGTCGTAGTGGGCCTCCTGCGCGAGGCACATCGCCTTGCCCGTGAGGAACTCGAGGTGGTCCGGCTCCAAGAGGAGGCCGTCGTCGAAGGTCCGTAAGGCCTCCGGGAATCGGCCGAGGTCGAGGAGGATCCGCCCCTTGGCCGCGAGGGCGGTCCGGTCCCCGGGGTTCAGGCCCAGGGTGTGGTCGTACGCCGCGAGGGCCTCGGCTCGCCGCCCCACCCGGGCCAGGAAGGCGCCCTTCGCGTTCCACGTGGCCCGGTCCATCGGATCGATCCGCGCGGCATGCTCCAGCGACTCCATCGCGGCGTCCCCTTTCCCGAGGGCCTCGTACGCGGTGGCAATGGACCGCAAGGCGTCGACGTCCTTCGGGTCCAGCTCCAAGAGGCGTTCACTCACCTCGACGACGCCCTTGTGGGCCCCTTGGGCCGCGAGCAGGTCTCGTTTCAACCGGAGCAGGTCCGCTCGGGCGGGCGCCAGGCCGACCGCCTTGCCGATCGCGGAGAGCGCGTCCTTGCCGTCGCCGGACGCGAGCGCGAGACGGGCGCGCCGCGCCCACGCCTCGGGGTCGCGCCCTTCGAACGCGGTCAGGCGGACGCCCATGTCGAGGGCCTCCTTCGTCCGGCCCAGGGCCGCGAGCGCATCGCACAGGTTGGCGAGGGCCGTCCCCTCCTTCGGATCCCCCGCGAGGACCGACTCGTAGACGGGGATCGCTTCCTCATAGCGGTGGAGTTGCATCAGGCAACCGCCCTGGTTCAACACGGCGGGGACCATCGTCGGATCGAGACGCGCGGCCTCGGCGAAGGCGGCCGCGGCCTCCTCGTACCGCGCGAGCGCCTGGAGCGAGGTCCCTTTCTCGAGGAACACCTTTGCTTTGCCCGGCTCCAGTGCAATCGTGCGATCGAAGGAGGCGACCGCCTGCTCGTACCGCTTCGCGCCTTCGAGAGAAAGGCCGAGCAGGTACCAGCCCTTCGGATTTTTCGGCGCATACCGCGTCGTGCGCTCGAGGGCGTCCGCGGCTTCGGCGAACGCGTTTAGCCGGTACAGGGCGCGGCCTTTCTCGAGCCAGAGGTCCGCGGACGCCGGGTTCGCTTCGATCGCGACGTCGAAGGCTTTGACCGCGTCCTCGTTGCGGCCCAGGTCGAGGAGGAGGGACGCCCTCCGGGCGGACGCATCCGGGTCCCGCGGATCGAGCCGCAGGACGGTGTCGTACGCGACGAGGGCCTCCTCCCGCTGGCCGAGGGCCTCGTGGGCGAACCCCTTCGCGGTCCAGGTCCCGCGGTCCGCGGGCTCTTTCTTCAGGATCTGATCGCAGGCCCGCAACAGGACCTTCGGGCTCTTCGAGTACCGCAGGGCGTCCCGCTGGCCGCGCAGCCCCTCCAGGTCTTCCGGCGCGATGACGTGCAATCGGTCGAACGCGGCGAAGGCCTCCTCCGGCTTCCCGAGGGCGAGGAGGGCGCGGCCCTTGTCCTTCAGGGCCCGCATGTGGTGCGGCTGGATCGCGAGGATCGCGTCGCACGTCGCGATCAGGTCCGGCCATCGTTCCGCGGCGTAGAGGATCTGCCGTTTCGCCTCGAGGCCATCGTAGGACCGGGGCTCGAGGGCGAGGAATCCGTCGAGGGCCGCGAGCGCCTCCTCCCGACGGTTCAGCTGGATCAGGGCGTGGGCCTTCGCGAACAAGGCAGCGCCGTGCTTCGGATCCAGGTCCGCGATCCGGGAGGCCTCTTGCTCGACCTCCTCCCACCGCGCGAGGGATCGGAGGGCCTCGAGGCGGCCCGCGTGCGGCTTCACGGATTGCGGGGAGAGCCGGATCGTCTGATCGTAGGCCGCGACGGCGTCCACGTTTCGCCCGATCTTCCGCAGGAGTTCCGCGCGGCCGAACCATGCGTGCGCGTCGTCGTCCTTCTGGCGGATCGATTCGTCGTAGGATCGCAGGGCCTCCTCGTTCTGCCCGCCCGCGGCGAGGGAGTCCCCGCGAAGGCGCCAGGCCTGGGGATCGTACGGGTCGAGCTGGATCACGCGGTCGAGGCAGCGGAGGCTGCGGGCGGCGTCGCCTGAAGCGAGGAACGCGAGGGCCTTCCCTTCGAGGGCGTCCTTCCGCTCGGAGTCGATGCGCAGCGCGCGGTCGAACGCGGCCTGTGCCTCGTCAAGGTCGCCTCGTCGCCGATACGCGTCCCCCTTTTTCACCCAAAGCTCCGCATCCTGCGGATTCAGGGCGAGCACCCGCCCATACGACTCCGGGTCATCCGGGTCCAGGGTGACCGCCTGCATGTAGGCCTGGACCGCCTCGGTCCCTTCGCCCAAGGCGACATGTACGTCCCCCTTCCGCTGCCACAGGTCCTTCGACTTCGGGCCCCGGCGGAGGCCGAGGTCGTAGTAGGGGATCGCGTCCTTCGGACGGCCCTGGGCCGCGAGGACGTCCCCCTGCAGGGCGAGGGCGCGTCCGTTGGCGGGGTCCATCGAGAGCGCCTGGGCGGCAGCCGCTTGAGCAGACTCCAGGCGGCGAACCCGAAGGAGTCCCGTGCCCACGAGGGCCAAAGCGTCCGCGAACGCGTCCATCCGGGAGTCCGGATCGCGGGCCTCGATCAGGCTCAGGGCCTTGATGAACGCGGTCACCGCGCGCACTTCGAACCCCGCATCGAGGGCAGCGAAGCCGTCGTGCGCGAGCTTCTGGACTTTTTCGAGGACACGACCTTCCCGATCAAAGAAACGTTGGACGAGGGCCATCCCTGTCATCCCATCCCGCGGGACGCGGCCGGTGAGGGCCGCGTCGGACGAATGGCTGTCATGCCGATTGTCAACTTATAGCTATCGCCAACGCTCGATCCCCCCTGGACAAATCGTCGCTCGGAACCCCGCGGAAGTGTTGCCGATGCACCTAAATACGCCAGAACCGATCGAGTGGCGGACATTCGTCCGACGGGATGGGACCATGACGCACTCGGGCCCCCAACGGGCCACACCGACGAGGTTACGGAAGGAAACGGAGGATTGGTTGACCAAGAAGATGATCCCCCAGGTTCGCGAGATCGCGGCGAATCTCGAGAACGCAGGCGAGGATGTTAACGACCTGCTCGACTCGATCGACAAACTTGAGGCGATCCTCCGAAAAGCACCCGAACGGGCCGCAAAGAAACCTCGATGAAGGCCGACGCCAAAGGGGTGACGCCGAGCCGCCGTGCCGCTCCCCGCCGTCGCGGGAAAGGGGTCAAGTACTCCCCGCGAGTGTCCCGCCAACAAGCGTGGGTAGTCTAACGGTAGGACTTAGGCCTTCCAAGCCTACGACGCGGGTTCAACTCCCGCCCCACGCATGGGACCGCATTGCGGTGGCATCGAAAAAAGTAGGTTGACCGGCGGCGGTACGGATCCGCCCCCGCCGGTCATGGGATGGATGGAGCAACGTTAGCCATCGTCGTCGGACACGTCGAAATCGAGCGAGCACCCGTACGACGCATAGACGTCCTGCCACGAGTGGTCCTCGGCCGCGTATAGGTCCGTGACCGGAGCCGTGTATCCCGCGCTTACCACGAGGTCCGGGACAGCCTAGAGGTATAAAGGGCGGAACGGGGGAGAGGTGCGCGAAAGTATTCGCTTTGTTAGAAACTAGTCGAGTTTAACGGGTCGTCAGCCACTCGAACGTCTGGTTCGCGAGCAGGGCCGCGGCGAACCCCACCGCCAGGAGGGCGAGCCCCGTCTCCCCGATCGTCGCCAGGACGAGGGCCGCGAGGCCTGCGGTCAACAGAAGAGCGACGAGCCGCCGGGCCGAGACCTTCTCGACAAAGATCACGAGGACCCCGAGGGCCAGGAGGAACAGGACGAGCCCGTAGAGGCCCGCGGCCGCGATGTCCGGGAGGACCGCCACCGCAGGCGCGGAACGTCCGGCCCTCGGATAATCCTATGGCGCCTTCGGCCGCACATGGCGGACATGGACCGCCTCGCCGCGACTCAGGTCCCTCATCTCCCGCGGCGCGAGTCGCGCGGTCCCGACGGCCCTCACGTCGGCGCCGTGGCGCACGACGACCTCGTCCCCCGGCCGGATCTCGGGCGCGGCATCCTCCACCCCGACCGCGAACACGTTCCCGACCGGATGGAAGTCCTCGATCTCGACCCAGTATCCGTTTTCCTTCGAGAGCTGCTCCCCACCCGCGAGGGTGAGGGAGAGCATCCCGCCTTCTGTGTGCATGGCGACCTGCGTCCCGTCCCGAATCACCCGGACCATCGGGAACCGACCGCGGAACGCGGCCCCGTCGATCAGGCGGCGGCCGGCCTCGCCAAACTGGAACGTCGCCACATTCGCCATTTCTTCCGAGAACCGGATCCCCTTCGGAATGCGATCGAACGGCTTTGTGACCTCGGCGAGGGTCTTCGCCAGGGAGGCGAGGGATCCATCGGACGTCGGTCGGTCCTTCGCGGTCACGATGACGTCGGGCAGGACCTCGCGGACGAAGGGCGCCTCGGCACCCAGGTGGGCGATGACCGTGTCGAATGCGTTGGCGGCGAGGAACGCCCGCAGGTCCTCTTCCACGATCGCGGCCTCGTCGCGGCTCCAATCGCCCGTGACGGGGATGTCGTAGTCGCGGGCGGGATGGAAGCGCTCCAGCTCTCGCGGGATGAGTCCGAGGGGCGAGGTGACGATCACCTCGTGGACGACGGATGGGTTGCCTCCGGCCAGGATCGCATCCCGGAACCGCCGGTGGCTCCGGCTGCGGGAATACGGCTTGCGCGCGGAGCAGGGCAGCAGGAGGAGGACCCGCGCGGACGGCGGCTTGCGGTACCGCTCGCGAACCCGATGGCGGAAGCGGACGATCTCCGGCCGATGGAGGGACTCGTGGGAGTAGGCCAGCATCGGTCCCCCGCGGACCGAGGTGTACGGCTCGACGAGGTCGTAGCCTCGGAGGTCGAAGTGTCGGACGACGGCCGTGTTCCAGGGAGCGTTCCCGAGGCGACGCTCCACGAGTTCCCGCAGACGGCCATGGACGAGGTGGTTGCGGACCAGGAGGGTCTCCCGATGAAGCGCGAAGTCGTTGTGCGCCGCAAGGTCCTCCGAGGCGCAGGCGGCGCATCCGCAGGCGTCGCGGTCCGCGTCGGCCAGGGGGACGGAGCCGTCCGCGGTGTGGAAGAGGCCGCGCGCACTGTCCAAGAGCATCCGACTCGAATCCATCACGTCGATGCCCGCGTAGACCAGGACGGACAGATTCGAAGGCGTCGCGAGGCCAGTGACCGCGATGACCCGGGCTGGGCCGAGGGTTTCCTTCACCCGCCGCAGGGTCGCGACAAAGTCCCGCGGCGAGCGTCCGAACTCGGGTCCGTTTGCAAGGAAGACGGCCTCCGATTCCGCCGCGCGCGGTATGTCCTCCTCGCCGACGACGATCGCGAGGTCTCCCATCGCCGTCGTCTGTGGCATCTCAAGATCCGCGAGGGACCGGGGAAGTCCCTTCGTCGGCGGAAGATCGTCCGGATGTTCGGGGGGCCGCGGGGCGAAGACGCTGCCGCGGGTCCGAATCTGAAGCCGGGGATCGTCCGTCCGCTCCGAGACGTACAACGCTTCCGCGAACCCGGGCGCAGGCCGCTCCGACCGTTGGACGAACAGGATGAGCGGCGTCGGCAGCGGCCGACCGTCCCGGGTCCAGACGCCGCGGCGCCCCAAGCCGCCCCGGGCCTCGATCTCGAACATCGGGAGGCCGCGGATGCCCGCGGTCTCCTAAAAAGACTCCTCACTCGATGGGGACCGTGTTCCGCTCGATGTACGCGAGTTCCTTCGCCTCGAACGCCCGCTCGTCGACGCTCAGCAGGAGGGTGGCCCGCCGGAGGGCGATCTGCTCGTTCACGTACTCGAGGAAGTGCAGGATCCGCGCGAAGTCGTTGTTGATCATCAGGTACTCGATCCCATCGAGCAGGAGGATGCCGCGCGGTCCCTCGTTCAGGAAGGTGCCAATCAGGTTGCTCAGGCTGTTCAGATTGTGCGGGTCGATGTAGTCCTTCCCGAGGGTCGTCGACAGCCAGACGACGCGGATCTCCTTGTCTCCTCGTCGGCGGACGACGTGGTTCGGATGCTGCCGTGTGATATACAGGGGGCGCCAGCCGGAGTCGATCGACTGGTGGAACACCGCGAGGGCCTTCTCCGGCTTCTTCTCCTTCACGAGGTAGGCCCGTCCTTCCTCGAGGTCCTTCTTCTTGCCGAAGAGCAGGTCCCGGAGAAGTTCGTCCTCCTCGAAGGCGAGCAGGAGCGGCCACGCCAATGGCCGCATGGAACCGGCTCGCCATCCGGAAGTCCGTTTTTATACGTATCCTATCGACTATCGCACCTGAGACTCATTGACGTCGGCCGACCCGGACCTCCGCCTCTCGGCGCGGCGTTCGTTCGCTGTCCCTCCATTCCGGTAACGCGAGGAGGGAATCTTTAATCGAAGGACGGCTGTTCGCCGCTCGACCATGGCGCCCGCGGTCATTGGAATCATTGGCGGATCCGCCCTCGGTGACGCATTTGCGTTGGAGGACGAGAAGACGAAATCCCTCGTCACCCCGCACGGAGCACCGAGCGACCCGCCACGGGTCGGCATCCATGCGGGGGTCCGGGTGGCCTTCCTCCCGCGACATGGCAAGGACCATCGGATCCCGCCGCACAAACTGAATCACCGGGCGAACGTGTGGGCCCTGAAAGAGGTGGGCGTGACGCAAATCCTGGGGACATCGTCCACGGGATCGCTCAAGAAGACGATCCGCCCCGGGACATTTGTCGTGCCGGACGACTTCCTCGCGTTCTGGAACATTCCGACGTACTTCGACGACCGCGTCGTCCACGCGACCCCCGGCCTCGATGCGGCCTTACGGGCCGCCCTCGTTGCGGGGGCGAAGGAGGCAAAGGCCACGGTCCACGGCCAAGGTGTGTACGTCCAGACGACGGGGCCGCGGCTCGAGACGCGGGCGGAAATCGCATTCTTCAAGAAGGTCGGGGACGTCGTCGGCATGACGATGGCGTCTGAAGCGACGTTGGCCGGCGAGATCGGTCTCCCGTACGCGGCCCTGTGCACCGTCGACAACTTCGCCCACGGCCTCGTCGACGAAGCCCTCTCCTTCGAACAGATCCGCGGCACGCAGCGGGCGAACGCGACCCTCACCCGAACAATTGTGACGAACGCGCTGGGGCGCCTCCGATGAGCATCCTGATCCGGGACGTCCAGGTGGAGGGGGAGATTACCCAAGTCTACATCGAGGGAAACCGGATCGCTGAAATTGGCAAGCGACGGGAGGCCGACGTCGTGATCGACGGCCGCGGGAAAGTCGCCCTCCCGGGATTCGTGAACCTCCACACGCACTCGGCGATGACGTTGTTCCGCGGCTGGGCGGACGACCTCGACCTGTCCACGTGGCTCGAGACTCGGATCTGGCCCGCGGAGGCGAAGCTCACGCCGGACGATGTGTACTGGGGTGCGAAGCTCGCGGGACTCGAGATGATCAAGAGTGGCATCACGACCTTCAACGACATGTATTTCCACATGGACCAGGTCGCGAAGGCGACACGCGAGCTCGGGCTCCGCGCCTTCCTCGCGGAGGGGATCATCGACCTGAACGATCCGGAGCGGGCCGTGAAGCAGATTCGGACCGCGGAAGAAATGAACCGGCGGATCGAGGGGATGAAGGTGGACCGCATCACGCCGGTCTTCGGCCCCCATGCGATCTACACGGTGTCGAGGGACTCCCTCCTCCGGATCCGCGAACTCGCGGACAAGCGGGGCAGCTTGATCCATCTCCATCTTTCCGAGACGAAACGGGAGGTCGACGATTGCCTCGTCGAGACCGGGATGCGGCCCGTGAAGTACCTCGACAGCCTGGGTTTCCTCGCGAAGGACGTGATCGCGGCCCATGGGTGCTGGCTCGATCCCTCGGAGATCGAGATCCTGGCCCACACGGGCGCGAAGGTCGCCCATTGTCCGGTCTCCAACATGAAGCTCGCGACGGGCGCCGCGATTCCGTACGACGCCCTTCGGGAAGCCGGCGTCGTGATGGGCCTCGGCACGGATGGCCCCGCGAGCAGCAACCGATTGGACATGTTCGAGGCAATGAAGTTCGCCGCCCTGTTGCAGAAGTTCGCGACGGGCGACCCCAAAGTGCTCCCCGCCCCGGAGGTCTTCGAGCTCGCGAGCCTCGGCGGCGCCAAGGCCCTTGGAATCGATGCGGGCGTCATCGGCGTGGACCGCTTGGCCGACCTCATCCTCATCGACCCGCGCCGGCCCGAGCTCGCCCCACGCCATTCCGACGTCAGCAACTGGGTCTACTCCGCCCATGGAAGCGTCGTGGACACGACGATCTGCGACGGGGCCGTCCTGATGCGGAACGGACGGGTGAAGGGCGAATCCGAGATCCTCGAGCGGGCGTCCCAGGTGGCGCAGGACCTCGTGACGAGGGAGTAAGATGGCCCTCGAGCGGCTCCGGGCGAGCCTCGCCGAGTGCCCCATTGTGCGGTTCGGGGACTACGAGTACTTCGTCCATCCGATCACGGATGGCCTCCCCCTCGGGCGGCCCGAGGTCTTGGACGAGGTCCTGACGGAACTCGCGCGGATGGGGGATTGGAGCCGATGCGACAAGATCGTGACCGCGGAGTCGATGGGGTTCCCGCTCGCCGCGGGCCTGTCCGTCCGGACCCACCGGCCCTACGTGTTCATCCGAAAGCGCCGGTACGGGCTTCCGGGCGAAGTGTCGCTGAAGCAGACGACCGGATATTCGAAGACGGACATGTACATCAACAACATCCGGAAGGGCGACCGAATCGTCTTCGTCGACGACGTGGTCTCCACGGGTGGCACGCTGATCGCGATCGTGAAGGCACTCCGCCTGATCGGCGCCGAAGTCATGGACGCACTCATCGTGTTCGAGAAGACGCACGAAAAGGCCCGGATGGAGAAGGACCTGGGCCTGAAAATCAAGACGCTCTTGAAAGTCGATGTGGTGGGAAGCAAACTCGTCGAACGAACCTAGCGGTTTGCAAAATCTCCGGTGCAGGAGGCCGCGCGATGGGTCTGCTAGGAACGAATGCGTCACGCCTCTCGTTGCGTGCGGCCGCGACGGACCTTTTGCTCCGTGACGACGACGCTCAGATGGAGGATCCTGTCGTCCGGATCGGGATCGTATCGGACGCTTCGACCTTCCGAGAGGATCTTGTGGAATTCGATCCGCATGTTCCAAGGAACCTGATGGCGGCGCCAGACGATGAAACGAGATGTCGTGATTCTTCGATATGATAGATGATAATCTAGCTTTACGAACGGGCCGAGAATTGGCAGATACGGAAGCGAGGCGATCGGCCGATTGACGCGCGTCTACTGCTTCATCAGGTCGAGCCCATTCCAGTCGCCGCCGAAGTCCTTCACCTGGCCGGTGGCCAACTGGAATCGAGCGCGGAGTTTTCCGTTCTCGAAGAAGATGTACGCGTTGCGCAAACAGGAGGTGTACAGGTTCTTCCGCTTACCCTTCTGCGTCAGGATTCGCTCGACGCATTCAATCAGCCCGACCTCCTCGAGGATCCGAATCTTGCGATAACACGCCGCGATGGGGATGCCGTAGCGTTGGCTGATTTCCTGCGCGCTAATTTTCCGCTTGTAGGTGGCCAGGAGGATCTTCGCGCTGTATTCGTCCGTCAAAAGCTGAGAGGCTTCGAGCGGCGACAATAGTTTCGTCGAGTCCTGAAAGCCGTTATCGTCCGGGTTCAAGTTGTCCTCCACGTGGACACCCGCAATCTCGAGGCCGTCGATGCCGTTGCAGACTATTTAAGATATCGCGCATGATTATCAATCAAAATAGTCGCTTGCCCGCCTGAGCGCGGAACACGCGCGCCCGCGCGTGTCAGTGGTCGATGGCGGCGTTCAATTCGATCCATTTTCCATTGATGTCTTTGTCCACATCGAACTCGAATTTCACGCGGAAGATGCCGGCCTCATACACGAGCTGCGCCGACTTCAGGAGGGAGCGGTACAGTTTCATCGTTTTCCCCTTGGGCGTGGTGACGATCTCCGCGACGTTCAGGAAGCCGGCTTCCTCCAGTTCGTGGATCTTGCGGTAGCACGCGGCGATGGGAATGTCGTACTTGTCGCTGATCTCTTGCACAGACCGAGACGTGCTCTGCGTTGCGACGAGAATCCGTTCCGCGTACTCGTCCGTGAGCAAGCGCGAGACGTCCTTTTCTCGCATTACTCGCGATTCAGTGTTGGGTATTAATTCCTCTATCTATCCGGTTCTCGGATTTGATACTCGCGGATCGGGAAGGATTCGCCCGTTTCCCTCCCGGATTTCCGTCACACGATCGGCCGGAGGATCGCCTTCGGGACACCCGCGGACCAGTCCCAGGAGAGGTTGAACAGCTCCGTGTACGGCTTCTGCCCGAACAGGACGACGGACCCATTCACGCTGTCCATGTGGAGCACGATGTGCGCGAGGTTCTCGAGCCGAGCCGCGGACCGACTCTGCGGCGTCACGAACCCCACGAGCAAGTCTTTCGCCCTCCGGATGGAGGAGAAGACGCCGGACATCTCTTCGACGACCTTCTCGCCATAGACCGATTCCAGGGTGTCGAAGGCGAAGAGCGTGAGGAACGGCCGCTCCGATTTCGGGAGCTGGAATTCCACGTTCGACCACTTGAGATCGGGTCCGACGTTCGTCCCTTCCATGTGCAGGACGTTCCGCGAGACGTCTGCTGTCCCGAGAGTCGCCGACTCGAACACGCGCACATGGGTGTCGAACGCTCCTTCGGGGAGATGCGGGGCGACCAGTTCCCGGAGGAACTCGGCCCCCCCCTTCCGGGGCGGGACGTGGGCGACTCCGCGGTTGTGGGCCACGAAGTTGCAGATGAACGCGGTCCGGAGCCAGTCCACGTAATCCGCGGGGACCGCGGTCGAAATCTCGAAGGCGACGACGCGACCTCGGACGAGTCCGCCCGTCAAGCGGTCCAGGGCCTCGAGTCCGGTGCTGAAGCGGTCCTTCGCGAGGTCCGGGACGGCCTTCCACATCTGCGGCTTCACGGGTCGGATCTCCTCGTGGATGTCGAACGCCGTGAGTCGACCGCCGTCGAGCGTGTACAGGTAGCGGTGGTGCCGGACCTCTTGGCCGCGAAGTTTGTCGATCGTCATGACCCGGAGCCGCCGCCCCTGGTACTCCGACGATGCCAGGCTGATGACCCCGTCTCCCAGGTAATCGAGGCGGGTCTCCCCGCTGCTCTCGAGGACGTACAAGACGTTCTGCTTGCTCGCCTCGACGAGGTCCTTCTGGAGGACCGTGATCAGGCGGGACGCCGGGACGCCGTAATGCTCCCCCAGCGCATCGATCGAATCAATCAAGATGAGGGATCGCTCCGGCATGCGGTTATGGACGAAATCGTAGGCGGCCTCGAGCTCCGGCAAGTCGAACCCCAAGGTCACTTCGAGGAAGTTGCCCTTGACCTCGCCGCTGCCGATCGACTCGGGCTCTTCGTCGTCCCCTTCCTTTCCTTCGGCGATTTTCCCCTCGAGCTGATCGAGGGCGAAACGCGCGACCTTCGAGCCAGACTTGCCCTTGGCGCCCGTCTGCAGCCCCGCGGGCTTCAGCCGGTCCTTCAGCCAAACGAATTGGCGGTACAGGGATTCATCGGACACCCGCGAGCTCAGGTAGTGGGAGGCCGCCACTTCGTTCAGCTCTTCCGTGAGCTGCAGGGCGAAGGTCGTCTTGCCGGTCCCCGCGGGCCCCTTCACGATCAGGGAGTGGCCTCCGGATGCGTTGAAGAATTCGACGATCTCGCGGGGGATGCGACCGACCGGGGGCATCGGAATCGGCTCGACACTGAGGCCCCCTCTATACAAACGTTTCCCTGCTGCTTTCACCGGAACGCGGGACCGACCTCGCGTCCCGCCGCCAGCACGGTGCGGAACCGAATCGCGTCCGCGTGCATCGTGTCGTTGTTGAACATCACGTAGGCGTCGTCGTACTCTTCGGCCATCGACTTCAACCGGAGCAATTCCTCATCCGTGTACGTGTATCGATACTTGGTCTTGCCCGGAGGCCTCCCGTGCAGTCGAAAGTATGCGAGGCCGTATGTCGCGGATTCTCCTTCGAAAGGATCGACGATGTGGACCAGGCCGAGATCGTCGCAGATCCTCTCCACGACGTGCGGCGCCCAACCGCCGCGAAGCTCGAGTCCTTTCGCGGCTCCCGTGCGGATCGATTCGAAAAACCGGTAGAGCGCGGCCCGGTTCGCGTCCGTCGGGCCGAACGACGCCGGTGTCTGGAAGACGATCGCGTCCGCTCGGAGGGCTTCGGCAATCGTCCGCGTCGCGTCCCAGCCCTCCCGCACCGGGGCGGTGTCCTGGAATCCCCCGTATGCGCCCTGCTCGTCGACGCCGATCGTGCGGCCGGACCGTCGGTACGTGGGAGACGTGGCCGGATGCGTGATGAACTGGGATGCCTTCACGCAAAAGCGGAAATCCGCGGGCGCGAGGGCCCGCCATTTCTTCGCACGTTCGACCGAGATCGGGCGGTAGAACGTTTCCTGGATCTCGACCGCGTCCAGTTGTCGGAACGCCGCGGCCTGGCTTCGGCCGAAGCCGCACGTCCCGGTCCAGATCATGAGAGACCGCCAAGGACTCGACAAACTATAAAGCCGGTCGCGGGGCATCGCGAGGAGACGTGAAGAACCAGGAAATCGCAGAGATCTTCAACGAGATCGCCGACATGCTCGACATCCTCGGCGAGGACAGCTTCCGGATCATCTCCTACCGCCGAGCCGCACGGCAGATGGAGGCGTTGACGGAGGACGTCGAGGACCTCGTGCGACAAGGCCGCGTCGGATCGATCCCGGGAATCGGAGCCGCCCTCGGGGACAAGATCGAGGAGTACGTCACGGCGGGGAAGGTGGGGTACCACCAGGAGCTGCGGGCGAAATTTCCCCCGGGCGTCTTGGACATGCTGCGGGTCCGGGGGATCGGGCCGAAGAAGGTGAAGGTCTTGTGGCAGGAGCTCGGGATCTCGGACATCGAGACCCTGCGTACGGCCGCGCAGACGCACCGCTTGCGGCGGGTGAAGGGCTTCGGCGAGAAGACAGAGGAAAAGATCCTTCGGAGCATCGAGCTCCTCAAGGAAGGCGAGTCCGTGTTCCTGCTCGCCACCGCCCACGCGGTCGCGGACGTCGTCCTCGGGTACTTGCGGGAACGGGCCCCGATCCATCAGGTCGCGGCGGCGGGCAGCCTCCGCCGGATGAAGGAGACGGTTCGCGACATCGACGTCCTCGCGACGACAGACAAGCCGGCCGCCGTCGTCGAGGCCTTCACCCATATGCCCGGCGTGCGCGAGGTGATCGCCGCGGGAGAGAGAAAGTCGGTCGTCCTGTTCGACGTCGAGGACCGGTTCGTCCAGATCGATCTTCGGATCATCGAACCCGGGAGCTGGGGGGCCGCCCTCCAGTACGACACCGGAAACAAGGACCACAACATCCACCTCCGCACGATGGCGGAGAAGCGCGGCCTGAAGCTGAACGAATACGGGATCTTCCGCGACGATACGAAAGTCGCGGGAGAGACGGAGGAGAGCGTGTACTCGACCCTCGGACTCCCCTGGATTCCGCCCGAGATGCGGGAGGACCAGGGCGAGATCGAGCTCGCCGCGAAAGGCGGACTCCCGACCCTGGTGGAGGACCGCGACATGCATGGCGAGTTCCACGTCCACACGAACGCGACGGATGGACTCGATCCCGTCGAGACAATGGTGGATACGGCGCGGGCGCGCGGGTACGAATACATCGGGATCTCCGACCATTCGGTCTCGTCGACGGTCGCCTTCGGCTTGACCGCGGACGCGGCGCTGGCCCGTCGAGACCGGTTCCGGGAACTGAACCGCGAGCGGAAGGGCTTCACGGTCCTCCTTGGGACGGAGTGCGACATCCTCGACGGCGGGGAGATGGATTACAAGGACGAGGTGCTCAAGGAGTTCGACTTCGTGATCGCCGCGGTCCATTCGCGCTTCACGCTGCCGATCCGTGAAATGACCGCGCGGGTGGTGGCGGCCATTCGCAATCCCTACGTGAACATCCTCGCCCATCCGACGACCCGCAAGATCGGCCAGCGGGACCCCGTGCAGATCGACCTGGACGAGCTGTATGAGGCATGCGCCTCCACGGGGACCGCGATCGAAATCGATGCGTATCCCGACCGGATGGATTTGAACGGCACGCAGGCCCGGGCTGCCAAGAACGCCGGGTGCACGATCTCCGTCGACACGGACAGCCATGCGAAGGGGCACCTCGCTTGGATCCGCTTCGGCGTCGGCACGGCCCGTCGCGCGTGGCTCACGCGCGAGGACGTCCTGAACGCTTGGCCCCTGGAGAAGGTCCGCGCCTTCCTGCGCTGAGCGGGCGGGACCGGATCGCCTCGTAGGCCTTCGCGACCACCTCCTTGTCGTTGGGCCACGCGACGAGCGTCATCGCCTCCCCTCGGCTAGCCCACCACGCTTTGTCGAAACCGGCTTCCAGTCGGAGTCGCCCACCCGTCGGAAGGGCGAGGAAGTACGAAATCCGCTTGTCGAAATTGACCCGGCGCGGGGGCCAGTAGTATGTGTACCGGACCTGGGCGATGGGGTTCAGGAGTTTTACGCGAAGGCCCGTCTCCTCCCGAACTTCTCGGACGGCCGTGTCCCGTGCGGTCTCCCCTCGCTCCATCTTCCCTTTCGGAAGGCACCAGAATCCCTCGTCGGTTCGCCGCAAGAGGAGAACGCGTCGACGAGGCCCGACGACGACCGCACCGCTCGCCCGGACCGTCTCGGTCGGTCGCCCCGGACGCGGTGGATCGCTGCGGAGGCTCTTCCTTCGATGGGCATGCCCCCGGGCCGTCCGGAAGTCGCTTCGCAGGTCGGACCCGAGTTCGCGGTTGTACAAGACCGCCGCCGGGTGGTAGGTGGGGATCACGGGAACTCGGCCCATGAGGAGGACGCCTCCCCGGGCAATCCGGAGCTCGGCCCTCGGTCCCGCGATCGCTCGCAGGGCGGTCGCACCCAGGGTCACGATGACCTTCGGCCGCACGGCCGCGATCTGGCCCAACAGGTACGGACGGCAGGCGGCCGCCTCGTCCTCCCGCGGTGCGCGATTCCCGGCGGGCCGGCACTTGACCACGTTGGTGATGAAGACCGACTCGCGCCGGATGCGCGCCGCGGTCAACGCCTCGGTCAGGACCTTGCCCGCCGAACCGACGAACGGTCTTCCGGTGGCGTCTTCAGACCGCCCGGGTGCCTCGCCGATCAGGAAAAGGCTGGCCCCGACCGGACCCTCCCCCGGGACCGCTCGCGTCCGGCCTTTGTGGAGACGGCAACGGGTGCAAACCCGCACCGCGTCCGCGGTCCGTGCCAGATCTTCCTTCCGCGCCCCCCGGTCCGTCACGGGGCCCGCGAACGGTCGGGAGCCTCAAAGCCTTCGCGGGTGCTTCACGAACGCTGCTCGGCGCGGAGGTTCGTGAGTTCCTTGATCTTCGGTTGGACCTTTTCGATCTTCCCCTCGAGCTTCGCCCGGACCCGCTCGAACCTGCGTTCCGCCTTCAGCCGGTCGACGGTCGCGCCTTTCAGGAGCTGCTGGGCCCGTCGGATCTCGGCCCGATAGCCCGCCTCGATGCGGCGGAGACGTTTCAGCTTCCGTTCGATCTTGTCCGCAGACGGAATGTCTCGGCCCTCCCATGGCCCGCCCGAGGCCCATCCGAGACCTTAGGTCGGGGGCCGTTTGCGGGAGATGACCACGTCGAGGACGCCATTGGTATACGTGTACTTCAGCGTGTCGCGGTCCGCGTCCTCCGGCAGGTCCACGATCGTGAAGTAGGAGCGGTCGCCATCCCCTTGGATCAGGAGCTTGTCCGCGTCCAGCCGGACCCGCACGCCCTCCCGTTGGACGCCCGACATCTCGGCCGTCAAGAAGATGGCCGAATCGGTGAGGATCACGTCGACGAGGGGATCCCGCGTCCGGATCTCCTGTCCCTCGAGCGCGGGGCGGGGAGCCTCCAACCGCGACTCCCGCGAACGCGTGGTAAAGCCGTAGATGAAGGGCTCCCGAAAGACGCCGAGCTTGCCTTCGAACGCATCCTTCAGCATGCGTTGAATGGCCCGCCGGGTCTCCTCAAACTCGTCCTCAACGCTCATGGGGGAATCCCTGGCCTTCGCTCGGAACCGCCGTCCTTCCGCCGCGGCTCCCCTGCCTCCTGAAGGAAATGATGGACTCGAAGCGTATTATAGTTTTCGCGCGGCCCCGGATTTTCCTGATGGCACCCGCGTCACGTTGCCCATTTCTCCGTCGAACGTAGGACAGGGCATTCAACCCGGTGGCGGCGACGGACTCGGAGGGGGGGTGGCTTTGGCGGGAGCCGCGGGGGCCGGGGTCGGCGGCGGTTGGGCGGTCCTCGGAGACGGCTTGCCCGCGGCGACCATCGCGATCCGCTCCACGAGCATCCGGTATCGCGGGATGCCGACGAACTCGATTCGCCCGTTCACGAGGATCGCGGGACCAAACTGCAATTTGTGCTTCGCAAGGGTCGCTTTGCTCTCCGCCGGGGACAGGACCTCGGCGGTCCACTCGGGATGGTCCGCCCGGAGGCGATCCGCTATCTCGCGGGTGCGGTCCTCCTGGAACTCCTGCAGGGAGGACAAGAACGTGACGGTGACCATTCCGTCGCGGCGTACCCGAGGGGCCCACATAAAGTTTGTGCGCACCCGGAGGAAAGACCCATGGCGGTCGGCGACCTTCCCGGGCCAATGCGGTTCCTCGTCGCGTCCGAGGCCGACGAAGCGAGTCGCACGCAGCGGGAGGAACTACTTCGGACGGCGTCGTGGACGTCGGACCGGGAATTCGAAGGTCGGCCGACTTGGCGGCACGGAGACCTCGCCCTCGTCACGGTGCCGGAGCACCACCTGTACCGGGACCACCTCGACCGGGACCTCGACGCCGCGTTCGGCGTCCCCGTCGATCTCGTTGTGTATCTTTCGAAGCATCGCTCGGAGAGCGGTCGGCCGAGCCTCACGGTCCATCCGATCGGAAACCCCGGAGCCGCGGAATTCGGAGGGCAACCGGAGACCCTGGTTCCCGCGGCCCCGCGGTGGATGACCGCCGCCCTACGCGGTCTGCGTCAAGAGGCCCGCGATCTCCCCTTCGAGGTGACCTTCGAAGCGACCCACCATGGGCCGTATCTGGAGGCACCGACCTTCTACATCGAGCAGGGAAGCACGGAGCGGGAGTGGTCCGATCCCAAAGCGGCCCACGCGATCGCTCGGGTCCTCCTCTCTCTGGCGCCGCTCGACGCCCCGATCGCCATCGGAATCGGAGGAGGGCACTACATGCCGCGCCACACGAGCGTCGCCCTGACCCGGCGCATCGCCTTCGGCCACCTCTTGCCGTCCCACGTGCTCGACGCGTCCACGCTCGACCGGATCGACCGAGCGGTGGATCGAACGCCGGGAGCCCAGATTGCGTACCTCCACCGGAAATCTTTGTCGACACCGCTCCTTCACGCAATCGAACGGCGGCTCGAGTCGCTCGGAATCCGCGTCGTCCGGGAGGCCGACCTCGATGCCCGCGCCAAGGACGAAACTTCATAAACCGTCGACCGATATGAACGGCCCCAGGGAGAGATCGGATGCTGAAGGAATGCCGTTCTCACGGGTATTTCCGTGAGGAGTTATGTCCACACTGCGGAAGCGAAGGGAAGTTCCTCCTCAACGATGAGGAGGTCGCCCTGCTGGGACGGACCATGGCCGGCGTCCTCCGACACTTCCCGCAGCGGTACGGCTTGGAGATGGACGCCCACGGGTGGGTCGACCTGCGCGACTTCCTGACCGCAGTGCAAATCCGCAATCGCCGGTTTCGGTTCGTTCGCCAACACCATGTGATCGGTCTGATCGAGACGGATCCCAAGGGCCGTTACCAATTCGACGACGGGAAAATCCGCGCGACGTACGGACACTCGATGGACATCGAACTGGACCTGCCGACGGAGGGCATCCCCGACCTCCTCTTCTATCCGACGACGGAGGAGGAGAGCCACTTGCTCATGGCGGCGGGACTCCGCCCGTCGGACCGGAAGATGGTGCACCTGAGCGCGACGTTCGAGGCCGCGCTCGAAGCGGGCCGAGTGCGGATCGCCCAGCCGGTGATCCTCGAGATCGACGCGAAGACCGCGCGGGCCTCCGGTGTTGTGATCCACAAAGCGGGGAAGACCGTCTACACGACGAAGGAAGTGCCGAACGAGTTCCTCCACCGATCCTCCCGAGTCGAGGAAGAGCTGCCGGCGGAATCTCCCGCCGACGCGCCCCACTGAAGTTCGATCGGGAACCGGGCGTTCCGCGCTCCCCTCCGGTCGGTCTATTTTTATGCCCATACTTTTATGAAGGCCGGTCGGATATCGTCGCCTCCGGATGGGGACGACATGCCGTCCGCTTTTGGCCTGATTGGGAACCCGGCTCTCCAGGAGCACTGGTTCAGCCGATTCCTCGCGTTCGTGATCGACGTCATCATTGTCGGGCTGCTCTACCTCCTCCTCGCCATCCCCACGAACCTCATCGCTTGGCCGTTCTGGCTCTCATCCGCCCTGGTCGGCTCCATCTGGTTTCTCTACTCGATCGGGCTCGAGACGATCTTCGGAGGGACCGTCGGAAAGAAAGTGTTCGCCCTCCGGGTCGTGGCGATCGACCGCAACCTCGACTTCGGGCATGCGTTGGTGCGGAACCTCTCGAAAATCCTGTGGCCCGTCCTGCTCTTCGACCTGCTCATCGGCGCCGGCATGCAAGGCGATCCCCGGCAGCGGTTGTTCGACCGGATCGCCGGGACGACCGTGACGCGGATGGA
>VBMR01000092.1 GCA_005878325.1 Methanobacteriota archaeon
AAGCCCTACATGGGGAGATCGGAGTCGTCATCCAACTCTTCCGACGGCTCCGCCCAACCGCTGTCCGATGACGTCCGATCGGGATCCCGGCTCCGCGCGCGCTCCCGGCGAGCCTCTCGCCCCTTCCGCAGGAGACGGACCAGGAGGCTGGTCACGGTGAGGGCGATGAAGGTCAGGATGTAGTACAGGTTCCCGGAGCGGAGGATGGTCAGAGGATTCGGAATCGGGAAGGCAGGGGCTGGCGGTGCGGGAGCGGGAGTCGGAGCCGGAGCGGCGGGGGCATTCGCATCGACCCGGAACGGGATCGTCTTCGTGCCGACGTTGCCCGCTCCATCGACCGCCTTCACGGAGACACTGTGCGACCCCACGGTCCACGGACCCGCGAGCTGCGGCTCCGTGCCGATCGCTCGGAACGCACTTCCATCGACGCTCACCTCATAGCGAACGATCCCGGAGAGCGCATCGGACCCGATCCACACGAGAGAGGTGTCCGGGCGGATCACGGGGTTGCCGGAACTCGGTGCGAGGGTCGGAGCGGTCCAGTCCACGATGATCGTTTCCGACTTGGCCGGTCCGTAGCCGCCAGAGTCGGACGCCTGGTGGGCGAGGAAGTGTCGGCCTTCCTGGAACTTGAATGGATTGCTGTAGGTCGTCCAAGGTCCGTTGTCGATGGAATAGCTGATCGTCGCGGTGCTCCCGCTCGTCGCATGGAGGGTGACCGTCACGGGGGTGACGTACCAGCCGTTCGTCCCCGAGGTCCCCGCGGCGCTCATCGTGCTGAGGGGCGGGATCCAGGCCGCGCCCTTCAGGGTGAGGCTCTGGGACCGCGTGGCTTCGCGGTTTCCCGCGGCATCGCTGCCGAACGTCTCTAGGATGTGGGTCCCGTTCCCGGCGAGGGGCACGGGCCCGGCGTAACTTCGCCAGGCGCCCGAATCGACCCGGTATTGGGTCGCCGTGACACCGCTCGTCAGGTCCGAGGAGCTCAGCGTGATCGACACCGGGGACAGGTATCCGCCGCCCGGGGCGGGTGTCCCCGCAATCGAGATGCCCGTGACCGGGGCGACCGTGTCGATGGAGAAGGTGCGCGATTTCGTCGGCGCGGTGTTGCCCGCGGCGTCCTTCGCGTAGTATTCCACCGTGTGGGATCCTTCGCCCGACACCGTGATCGGTGCCGTGTACGGACCCCAGGCGCCGCCGTCCTTTCGGATCTGGGTGGAGGCGACGCCCGATCCCGCGTCCGTCGCGGACACGGTCACGCCGACCGAGGAAAGGTACCAGTTCCCGCTCCCGGCGGTGCCGGACAACGTGGACAGGATCTCCGGGGGCGTCGTGTCGGAGGTCCCGAAGTCCGGGGCCCACGCGACATGGGGTACGCCGCCTCCGACGCCAAGGCTTCCGGCGGACGCGGAGACGGTGTTCCATACGCCCGCGTCCCAACTGTCAACCACGTAGAGGTTCGTGAAGATCTTGTCCAAGTCGCGGGCCCAGCCGTTCGCGCCGACGCCCGTGTTGAGGGAGTAGCCCCAGACATTCTGGAACTCATCCTGGACCGCGCCCTTCGGAGACCGCTCGGTCACGAAGTTGTAGATCGACCATCCGGACGTGTCGACGATGTACGCTCCGTAGTCCATGAACGACCGGGCGACGATCTTCCCGGGCTCGCTCTCCAACGAAGCGATCGAGAAGTCCGTTCTCACCGCGAGGAGAGAGCCCATCCGGACTTCCGGGATGGAGCCGCTGTAACCGGCGCCACCCGCGTCCGACTTCCAGGCGGGCCATCGGTATCCGCCCAGGCCGGGGTAGAAGTTCGCGCTGTCGATGTTCAGCTTCATCGAGTGGCGGATCGCGCCACCCGGCACGAGTTCGCCCAAGCGGACGGTCCCGCCGAGGGCCGACAGGCCGGAACCCCCGTGGGAACCGGTCTCCCCGGTCCCGTAGAGGTCTTCCGATCCGAACATGTAGTGGGAGGTGGGCGAGTTCCCCGCGACGCATCGGGCGAAGGGTTGCGTCTGGATCAGCGTGTGTCCATCCGATGCCAGGATCGCGGTCGCGGCATTCGGTGTGTTTCCATCCGGCGAGCCCTGGTGGCTCCCCGGGACGACGAAGCCCGAGGGAATCGGCACGGTGAAGAGAGCGGGGCCCTGGGCCGAGCATCGGTCGCCCCCGCCCCAGTCGTCGTAGCTCGTATAGACGGTCGTGGACGGAGCGGACGGTTCGAGGACGAGGACGTCGGCGTCGGTGAAGTAGGCCATCGCGGTTGCGTGTCGGATGCCGGCCCAGACGTAGCGCGCGTTGGCGCCGATCGGAAGGTTCCAGATGCTGTCTCGGGAGAAGGGCCACAGGAGAGCATCGCGACCGGAGGCCGTGGGTCCCGGACCAGGATTCGAACCGAAGGCGATAGAATCCTGATGGGTCGCGACGTAGGCCAACGACGTAGCGACGAGAAGTCCCATGAGGACAGCGACGAGAACCCGTCGGTCGGGTCGGGTGAGCGTCGCGTGGGCGCCCACCCCGTGGCCCATCAGGGCATTTGCGTTTGCGTGCATCCCATGCCCCCCTTTGAGGCGGGCGAGTAACCTAGTAGTAACTATATCGCAGGTCGGTTACGCCTATCGCAAGTGGTTGCTGGAAGAAAGAATCGCCCGTGGTTACTGACCCATGAGAATCGCCGATGGTTGCTGAATTATAGAACCGCCCGAATGAAATACGTGCGAATTTGCAACACGGTGCGACTTCTCCATGGGATGCGGCTCCGCACCGGCTCCAGATGACATTGGCCGACCGATGCCCGGAGAAGGAGGGAGGACGCGCAACACGGGTCCCAGGAAGACGGACCGCAGGATCACGGGGGAGAAGGACTCGCCCCGGCGAGATGCGGCGTGCGCCTCATGAGATACAGGCCGACGGATAACGCCCCGATCCCGCCGACGATCCACGCGATCGGGAGGAAATCCGCATTCACCCGCAAGAGGAGGCCGAGGAGGAGTCCGCCCAGGGTGAGGAGGCCGAACGTGGCGCCGCAGACCGCCACCGCGACGGGTCGGCGGTCCACATTGAACTGCGCCTGCAGGAGCTGGTACGAGCTCCGCGGGAGCGTGGCGAGGAGGAACAGCTGGATGAAGAGAGCGTGCTCCCGAAGTCCCGGCCCTCCGACGAGGAAGCCGACGAACGGAGCCGCGAGGATGCCCGCCGCGACGAGGGGCACGAGGATCAGGAAGACGCGCGTCCGCACGCGGGAGGTGATCGAGCGCGGGAGCCGGTCCTCTCGGGATCCGTGGCTCAGGAGCGATTTCGAAAGAGACTCGGCGCCGTAGTTGAGGATCTCCGCCAGCTGGAACGCGAGGAAGAAGTAGGCGGCCGTCGAGCCGCCGAAAAATGTCAGGATCAACGCCGGGCCGGACAGGTTCGGCAGGGAGTACCCGATGTACGAGATCCAGTTTCCCGCGGAGAGGGCCGCCACCTCTCGGAGGGGATGGGCGGTCCCTTGCGGGTTCGTCGCGGGCCAATACCGCCGGATCAGGAGGAAACCGAATAGGATAATCGGGAGCAGGGGGAGCGCGTAGGCGGCGAACAGGCCGACGATCCCCACGGACACGAACGCGACGAGGAAGACGATCTTGAGCACGCCGTACAACAGGAGCTGCAACGAAGCGAACTGCGCTTTGCCCGCGGCGATCAACGCCCCGTTCGTCGCGAAGCTCCAGACGGTCCACACGGTGAGGGCGAGGCTCAATCCCGCGAGGGGCCACAGGAGCCCCCCGTTCACGTGATTGATCGTCAGGACGACGAGGGCGATCACGAGGCCGACGCCGGCCGCCAAGAAGCCCGTGACGAGGAGGATCGTCCGGATCAGCCTCCGCGGGTGGAGCTCGCGGGACGCGAACCGCAGGATGCCCGTGTCGAAGCCGAGGATCGCGAGGGCCGCTCCGAAGGTGGAGAGGGACACCAGGGACGCCACGATGCCGACGGCGTCATGGGAGAAGAGGCGGGCCGCGAGCGCCCAGAAGCCGAATCCGAGGACGGACACGGCGACCAAGCCGACGAGGACCCAGACGCCTTGTCGGGTCACGGAGGCGATCTCCGACTCCCCGGCCAGGCTCCTTCGAGCCCAGGCGAAACCTCGCGTGATGGCGGGCACCGCGATGATAGGCGATCGATAGTCGATAAGGCTATCCGGCCGGGATGACGACGACAGGTACCGTTTCCGGGCGTCCTGGCCGAGACGGTTCGAAGCCTTTATCTGTCGCTGGGCTTCCTCGTCCGAAGCTTGCCCGATCGTGCCCGCACCGCCCTCCTGGACCTGACGACGTTGGCCGTTTGCCTGATGGGCTTCCTCGGGCTCATTGCGATCTTCTCCGCGATGAAGGCGGGCACGCCCGGCGTCCCGCGGGTCCTCTATCTCCTCTTCCTCGCGATGGTGTGCGCCCCGTTCCTCTCCGCGTTCTGGCGGGTCCCGAAGGCGCCCTTCCTCCTCGCGCCGGTCGTCGCCATGTTCCTGCTCTATCCGATCGGCGCGCCCCACGGAATTGTCTACGGGCGCGATCCCATTTTCAACTTCGCGTTTACAGATAGCGTCACCAAGACCGGGTTCTGGCAGCCCGGGGGCGTGAGCGGCCTCGCCGACACCTATTCCCTGTATCCGCTCGGCAACGTGTTCCAAGCGTACATCCTGCGGACGACGAAGTGGCCGGCCGAGGTCGCCTTCCTCTGGATCGAATGCGTGGTTCGGATGCTCGTGATCCCGCCCGCCGTCTATGCGATCGGGCGCCGCGTCTTCGGAGTCCAGGTGGGGGTCCTGAGCCTGTTCATCTACATGGGCACCGCATCGATCCTGATGAACGTCCCGGTGCAGCAGGGGGTGGGGACGATCTTCATCGCGCTCTCCCTGCTCACCCTGCTCATCCTGAACGAGACCCGGGCCGGGCCCGCGCGTCGCGTCACGAAGATCCTCTTCGCGCTCGTCGCAGGTGCCATCGTATTGACGCACCACCTCTCGTCGTACATCTTCGCCGGGTGGCTCGTCGGCCTGTGGCTCGTCACGAACTGGGATGCTCTGCGAAGGCGAGCCCTCTCGTTCCGGCTCAGTCCCCTCACGCTGTACTTCCTCGGCCTCTTGGGCCTCTACATCGTGACCGTCACCTACCCGATCTTCCTCGTGCACGAAGAGTCCTTTTCAATCGTCGTGCAGCGCCTGAGCTCCCCGGAGTCCCTGCCGTCGACGGCGACCCCGGGCCTCGGCAGGACCTTCACCCCCATCGAGAGAGTCTGGCTCGCGGGCGCGGTCCTTGGGATCCTCGGCATCGCGTGGAGAGGCGTCCTGATCTACCGCCGTTCCCGCCTCCATGCCTTCGCGGTGGCGAACGCGATCGTCGCGGTGATCCTGGCCTTTGCGACCATCCCGCTCCTCGCGACCGGCGCGGAGTTCGTCCCTCTGCGGATCGGCGAGTATTCGAACTTCTTCGTCGGACCCTTCGTCGCCGCGACCCTGTTCCGCCGGGCGCGGCCCGGCCCCGGGCGCTGGGCGCGGTTCATGCCACCGAGTGTCGCGACCTCGATCGAGCGGGCGTCGAACTGGACCCCGGTCGGAGCCGCGGTCCTCGTGTCCGCCCTGCTCTTCATGGGCGGGAACCTGGCCCCGCAGGCCCTCCGTCTCTATTTCGACGACCCGAGCCAGTGGAACACGGACACGGCGCTCCTCTTCGGTTCCGATTCCCTTCGGGTGGCGAACTGGGGGAATACGTACTTCGATGCGTCGCGGGTGTGGGGCGACCACCTCTCGATCGACATCTTCTCGGGCTTCGGGGACGCGCGCGTATACTTCGGAAGCTCGTACATTTTCAAGAATCTCACGTCCCCCTCACCGACGCGCAGGTGGGCAAGTTCGCCGTGGACCCCCATTTCGCCACCATCTACCAGGACGGGTCCTTCTCGATCTATCGGGTCATGACGAGGCCAGCGGTGGTGTGCACGTGATTCGATTCGCGGCACTGGGGACTCAACCGTTCCGAGGCGGGGCGAAACGGTCCATGGGGCGTTGCATTCACCCATGAACGGATGGTACGGAGACCGACGTAATTCCAATACATAGGATATTTAAAATTGCGTAGTCTAGAATAAAGCGGATTGCAGCGGTACGACTTGGGACGGACGACTCCCATGCAGCAAATGGATGCCTCTGATTTAGCAGCAGCGGGGGCGTTCGAGTATTCGCCCGAATTCCACCGACGGGCGCGTTCCCTCCTCCGCGGGCTGGAAGGCTTTCCGAAATATTCCCAATTCCTTAAGGACCAACTCGGTGGACCCGAGAGCCGCCTGGTACACTTCGTCCAGTATCTCGTCCCCGAGATCGAGTTCCGCTGCGGGCCCCTGGACGGCAAACGGGTCCTGGATTTCGGCTGCGGGAGCGGCGCTTCGACCGTGGCCCTCGCGATGCGCGCCAAGTCCGTCGTCGCGTTCGATATCGACAAGGAGTCGATGGACCTGTGCGCAAGGCGACTCGCAGAGCACGGGCTCGAGTCGCAGGTCCAGCTTCTGTGCACGCGCTCCCTCGACGACGTGAGGGACCAAATCGGCGAGGTGGACCTGATCCTCATGTGCGGCGTGATTGAGCATCTCCCGATCACGCAGCCCGACCTGCGGCGCAACATCATCCGGACCCTTTTCCGGATGCTGAAGGAGTCGGGATACCTCTACGTGTACGACACGCCGAACCGCATGTGGCCGTACGATTTCCACACGACCCACATGTGGTGGATCCCTTGGATGGAGCCGGGATCCGCGCGCGCCTATCATCGCGCCGTGCGGAAGGGGCGATACCAGGACAGCCCGCGGATCACGCCGGGGCCCCGAGGGATGGAGCAGAGCGGGGCATGGGGCGCCACGTACTGGGAGATCCTCGACTATCTGAAGGGCGAGAACTACTCTTGTTTGAACACCCACCCGGGGAACAACCGCCACATCGACTACCTGGGCGGCTCGCGGCGTTTCCGCTACTTCCGGTATCCGTTCGACTTCTTCGTCGGGCTCCTGGCCCGGCCCTTCCAGATCCCGATCACCGCGTTCTATCCGTTCCTTGACAACCTGGTCATCGTGAAGAACGGCGCGAAGAGCGGCCGGCCCAGCTCCTAATCCCGACGCTCTCGGCTCAATCGCGTCTACGAGTCCACAGGCGCTTCCATGAGGTATTCGATCGAGGCGGGCCGGAAGGAATTCGCAGATTTCTGAACCTCTTCCTGCGGGACTTCCGGGATCGGTTCGGCAGAGGCGTCGTTTGGTGTGGGCTCCGGCGGTTTCTCGGGAGCCGAATCGGGAGATTTCTCGACAGGCGCCGCGGGGAGTTCCTCCACCGGTTCGGCCGGCATCTCCCTCGCGGGTTCGATCGCAGACTTTTCCCCAGAGTCCCTGAACTCGACCGCGGGCACCTCGGCGGGGATTGGGGGCTCGGGAGATTTCTCGGGAGCCGCGTCTGGGGCTACTTTCACTGGTTCGGGCGGCGTCTCTTTCGCCGGTTCCACCTGTGGTTTCTCCGCGGATTCTTTGAGGTCGCTCGCGGGCGATTCTGCGGGGCCGCGCGCGGGCTCCAGAGGTTTCTCGGGAGGTGCCTCCTCGGGCTCCTTCACCGGTTCGGGCAGCGTCTCCTTCGCCCCTTCGACCGATGGCTTCTCCGCGGCGTCCTTCGCGTCACCCGCGACTGGTTCTGCGGGGCTGACCGCAGGTTGCGCGGATGCCGCGGGGGTTTTCTGGCTCGGTTCCGAAGGCAGGACCTTCTTCCCCTTCGGGGGCCGGTTGCGTCCCCACCGCTTCCGGAGGGGCGGGTAGGCGAGCAAGCCGACAATCGTGCCGACGGTCCCCACGACGATCAGGATTTGGAGGAGCGCCTGGCCCTGGTGGTTCCCGATCACCGGCGGTCCCGAGATGATCCGCGGGGCGTTCAGGTCCACGCGGAACGGAATCGTGACCGTCCCGACGTTCCCCGCGGCATCGAAGGCCCGTACGACCAACACGTGCGGTCCCGCGGCCGAGGGTCCGGACGTGCTCGTGTTCGTGCCGACCGGAACGAAGGGGCTGCCGTCGATGCTGATCTCGTACCGGAGGATGCCGGACCCGGAATCCGATCCGGTCCAGGAGATCGTCGCGTCCGGTGGGACCGGGTCCTGGAGGGTCGCCCGTTCCACCGTGGGGGCGGTCGAATCCACGTCGATCGAGACGGACTCGATCGGTCCCAGGTTGCCCAGCGCGTAGTGGGCCTGGTATCGAATCACGTGTCGGCCCTCGGCCACGAGGAACGGCGCGGAGTACGTCCCCCAGGGTCCGTCATCGAGCTGATAGGCAATCGACGAGAGGCTCCCGCTCGGGCCGTCCGGACCGAGCGAGACGGACGGGGAGGAGACGTACCATCCCGAGGAACCCGACGTCCCGGTGATGGAGTGCGTCACGACGGGCGCCTGGGTATCGATGAGGAAGCTCGCATTCGATGCCGCCTCCACGTTCCCGGCCGCGTCCGTCGCCTGGTATCCGATGGAGTGGAACCCGTCCGTGGACACGGTGAAAGGAACGGAATAGGCCGTCCACGGGCCGCCGTCCGTGCGGACCTGGATCCCGGCGACGCCCGAACCAAGGTCGGTCGCGACCAGGGCGACCGTCACCGCGGTGCGGTACCATCCGTCCCCGCCGATCGTGCCCGTCAGGGCGACGCGCGTCGTCGGCGGGCCCGCATCGATCCCGAATTGGATCTTCTGCTCACCGTCACGGGCGTCAGGTACCAGTTGTCGATGCCGATCGTGCCCGACAGGTTCGCCCACGTCCTCGGGGGCGTGAGGTCCGGAGGCGGGATCGCGCCGCCGAAGTCCGGGGCCCACGAGACCCGCGGGAGTCCCCCGCCCGCGCCGAGCAGGCCTTTCGAATTCCGCACCGCGTTCCAGGAGGTCGCGTCCCAGTTGTCGACCACACCGAGAGAGAGGAAGATCCGGTCCATGTCCCTCGCCCACGGGTTGTCGCGGCCCGGCGGGTCGATCGGGAATCCCCAGGCCTGTTGGAATTCGTCCTCGAGCCATCCGTGTTGGGGACTGAACTCGGTCGAAAGGGCGTAGACGGACCAGCCCGTGTTGTCGACGACGTAGCCGCCGAAGTCTTGGAAGGCCTGGGCGACGATCTTTGCGGCGTCCGTCTCCAGGCCCATCGAGCCGATGTCGACCGACGGCGGGAGCGCGAGGAGAGAGCCCATCCGGAGCGCGGGATTCCGGCCGCGGTAGCAGCCGGCGGCGCAGCTGTCCGCCGCCGACGCGGGCCAGCGGAAGCCTCGGGTCACGTCATCGTAGTACAGGTTGTCCGACCCGTCCAGGTTCACCTTCATCGCATGGGGGATCCGCCCGCCCGGCACGAGCTCCCCGGAGCGGATCGTCCCGCCGATCGAGGAGAGCATGGAGCCGCCGTGTCCCCCGGAGAAGCCGGGGCCGTAGAGGTCCTCCCGGGTCTGGGACCACCACATCGTCGCTGAGCCGCCCTGCGTGCACCGCGCCATGGGCTGCCCCTGGATCAGGGTGCGATTGTCCCCCGCGAGGATCGCGGTCGCAAAGTTCGGCGTCCATCCGGGGCGGGCCGCCGGCACGACGAAGTCCGCCGGGAGGGGAGCCTCGAACAAGGCGCCGCCTTCCACGCTGCAGCGGCTCCCGCCGTTCCATGCGTCGTCGTTGTAGAAGAACTTCGTCCGCGGGGCATCCGGCGTCAGGATGATCACGTCCTGGTCCACGGTCATGCCCCAGTCGCGGGCCCGGGTGATATTCGCGGGGACGAACCGGGCGCCCGCTCCGATCGGCAGGTTCCAGATGCTGTCATTCGCGAAGGGCCACAGGGTCGCGAAGCGTTCTCCGGCCCGCGGCGTCCCGGCCGCCGACGGGAAGAGCGTCGGGCCCGCACTGGAGAGCGTGGGATGGCCTTCGACGAAACCGTCGAGGAGGAGGGCGAGCGATCCGATTAGGAGTAGGCCGATGACCACCGCGACGCCGGCGCGCGCGGCCCCAGGCCTTGGCCGGAATGAATGGCCACCCACGGGGCGATTGCAGGCTGCCCTGATTTTCGAAATCCTGGGCACCAGCGAGGAACGAGTAGGGAACCTGAGGCACCCTATATACCGCTTCGGGTACGCACATCGAAGGGGAGTGGGCGTTCTCCAGGAGAAAATCGACGGAATGTGGGACGTTGGTGTCGCGGAATCGTCACCCGCGTCCCAGGGAAGACGCGGACGCGCTACCCCGTCCGTCTCCTTCTCCAGGGGGCCCGAGGACCTAC
>VBMR01000093.1 GCA_005878325.1 Methanobacteriota archaeon
GAGATCCTGAGGAAGGGTCCGGGTGGCAAGGCGGATTACCTTCTCGCGAAGTTCCCGATCGGCCGGCTCGCGCACGGCTGGGACACGGTCGGATATGTGGACGACCTCATCCGCACCTATTCGATCGACACGATCCTCTGCCACCACCACGGGGAGGCGCACCAGGACCACATCGCCGCCCAGCGGATCGCGGTCAGCGCCGCGCGCCGCCATGTCGACCGACTGTGGATGTGGGAGTCGTCCCTCTACACCCACCGGAACATCCATCCGTTCGTCCCTCACGTGTATGTGCCGCTGAGCGAGGAGTCGTTCGAGGGCAAGATGGAAGCCCTCCAAGGATACCAGGAGGCGGGGTTCCTCGAACCCCTCGAGGCGGAGGCCCACCGGAACTTGGCGCACTACCGCGGGGCGGAGCTCCACCGGGTCTTCGCGGAGGCCTTCGAGCTGATCTGGGAAGTCAACGATGGCTAGGCGGGGCGGCTAGGCGGCGGGCCGTTCCTTCGCCCGCATCGACAGGACCGGGGCCGGGCGCGTGCGGCGAGCGTCCGTCCGCCGCTCCCAGGACGCCTCGAGCAAGCGGTGCAGTTGCTCCAGGTATTTCGTCGTCGTGTGGTACGTCTCGAACGCGGTTCGCGCGGCCGAGCGCTGGCTCTGCGGCAGTCCCGCGGCCTCGAATCGCTCGATTCCCTCCACGATCCCGTCCGCGGTCGGAGCGATCGTCCGACCGCAGAGGCCGTCGTGCACGATCTCCGGGAGGGCCCCGATCTCCGAGCACAGGAGCGGTGTGCCCCAGGCGAGCGCCTCGAAGGCGACGAGCGGCGCGTTCTCGTACCAGATGGAGGGCAGGAGGAGCGCGCGGGCCCGCGCGTACACCTGGTCCCGCTCCTCGGCGGAGAGCCAGCCGTGCACGACGAGTCGGTCCGTCTTCTGCTGAGCCGCCTCCAGCACGCCCGCCTGCTTCCCGCGGCCCACGACGACGAAGCGGTGTGGCCCGTCGTATTGGAGGGCCGCGCCCGCGAGTTCCGGGATCCCCTTGTACCGTTCCAGGCGGCCCACGTAGAGGTAGTAGTCACCGGGCGAGCTCGACAGTCCGGAGGGATTGGGATCCGGCGCGAAGTTCGGGATGTGCACGACGGGCGCCCGGAGATACGGGGCGATCATGCGCTGGAGGAAGGCGCTCGGCGCGATCGCGGCATCGAGCGCGTCGAACGGCCGCATCGCGTCCGCGAAGTACCGCCACAGCTGCGGCGGTTTCCCGGAGACGGTCAGGCACGTGAAGCAGGTGGGACGCTCGCACAGCCTCCGTCCGTACTTGAACAGGTCGTTCCGAGGACAGCGGACCCAGTAGTCGTGGGCCGTGTACAACTTCAAGGACTTCGCCGGGACGCTGACCAGGTCGAGTCCCAGGAGGGAGAGGTTGTGGTAATGGATCACGTGCGGCCGGACCGAGTTGACGAGTTTCTGATGGTGCCGGCGGACGCTCGGAGGGGCCCCGAGGACCCAGGCGCTCAGGGGTTGCAGGCGGCCCGTCGTGGCGGGGATCGGGTGCCGGATGACGCCGCTGTCCGTCTCCTCCTCATCCAGTATGGGCCGCGACCGCTTCAGCGCGAGGGCCGCGGGGGCGTACTCGACGTGGACCTCGTGGCCCTGGGCGGAGAGCGCTTCCGCTAGGTACCGCACGTGATTCGCGTCTCCTCCGAGGTGATACGGCGGGTAGAACGATGCCGTCAGGAGGAATCGTTGCGTGTCCAAGCTCGGTCGCTCTCCCCCCCCGCGCGAGGGCCAGCAGCAAGACGCGAAGCGGAGCCGACGGACTTAGACCTATCGATTCAGCCCCCGGATCGGCCCGGCTGGCTCCGGAGCCTCGGGAGACCCGTCTCACCCTCGGGCGTTTTCCGCCCAATTGAGCGGAAACCCGCGAGTTGCACGGTCCCCGTAGGGAGGAGGAGACCGCGAGCCGTCCGAGGTCCGAACGTCCCGCCGGCCGAGGACGCGAAGGGAAAGGGTCAAGACCGCCTCCGGCGTAGGTTGACGGAGCCAGTTGGGGGAGCATGGACGCCGGTGCCAAGTCGGCGATCGTGGCGACGCTCGCCGCCGTCGCCCTGCTCGTCGGCGGGGTGCAGGTCGCCGGGGTGCGCGGCCCTGCCTCCGCGACCGTGTTCCAATTTTCGGCCGCGGGGGACTTCGGTTCGTGGACCGGATTCACCGCGAGCCTGACGGAACTCTCGATGACCGCCTCGGACTTCGCGATCGCCCTCGGGGACCTCAGTTACGGAGGCGAGTCGGAGCAGGCCTGGTGCCAGGAGTTCAAGCGATACTTCGACAACGTCCTCGTGATCGCGGGAAACCACGACACGGGTCAGCCCCCGTTCAATGAGGGGAGCATCAACCTGTTCGCGGCCCACTGCCCCTACTCTCTCCGGGAGCGGATGGTCGGGGAATACGGGAAGCAGTACTACTTCGACTACCCGGGAGGTAACCCTCTCGCCCGCTTCATCCTCGTGTCCCCCGACCTCCTCTTCGTCGTGGACCATGGCGAGCACTACGATTACAGCGCCGGGACGCCGCGGTACAACTGGACGCGCGACGCGATCGATGGGGCGCGGACCGCGGGGATCCCGTGGGTCATCGTGGCGATGCACAAGAACTGCGTCGCGGCCGGGGACCACCCGTGCGAGATCGGGACGGATCTTTTCAACCTCCTCCTGGAGCGCAGGGTGGACCTCATCGTCCAGGGCCATACGCACCACTATGCCCGGAGCAAGCAGCTCGCCCTGAGCGCGGGTCCGTGCGCCGGGATCCAACTCGGAACCTTCCTCCCGGGCTGCATCTCGGACGACGGATCCGACGGGCAATACCTCCAAGGGAGCGGTTCCGTCCTCGTGATCGCGGGGACGGGGGGACGGGACATCGACCCCTTCAACCCGAGTGACCCGTATGCCGGATACTTCGCCGCTTGGCAGGGCACTCAGCCGGCGAACGTCGGCAAGGGCGTCGTGTCCTTCGACGTCGCCCCGGACCGCCTCTCCGTGCGGACGCATTTGGACGGGGGCTTCACGGACACCTACACGATCGAAGGGGGGTCGAGGCAGCCCTCTCCCGTCCAGGACTTCCTGGTGGTCCTCGGTATCGTGGGAGCGATGTCTGCCGGGACCGGGATCGTCTTCGTCCGGCGGATCGGAAACGTCCCGAAGGTCCCGCGGGAGCCCGCCTCCCGAGAGGGGCCTTCCTCCTCGGATGAGCGCCGATAGCAGGGTGATCCGTTTGGAGCGCGTCGCCGTTCGCCGAGGGAGAGGGATCGCAGCGGATGCAGGTCCTGCGTCGAGGTCGAAGAATCCGGGGACGGATCCGCCCATCGCACTGATCGGACCCGACGGGGCGGGCAAGACGACGATTCTCCGGGATCTGGAGACCCGCCTCCACCGACAAGGAAAGAGGACGCGGATCTCCTGGATGCGATCCCCGCGGATCTTCACCTACGGGGTCCTCGGCCTCCTCCGTTTGTCGGGCCTCGCGAAGACCGTCCGAATGGGAGACCACGATGACGTCCACACGGACCTGAGCCGCCATCCGATGCTCCTCCAGCTGTACGCCTGGTCGATCACGTTCGACTACTTCCTCGGCTACCTGGCCAAGGTCAGCATCCCCCGGGTCCTCCTCCATCGGACGATCTTGTTGGACCGATTCGCGTGGGACACCCTTGTGGACCTGGGCCTCGCCTCCGGTCTCGGCGAACGCTTCGTCGACCTGGCCCCCGGGAAGATCTTGCTCGACGTCGCGAGGAGGCATCCCACGATGCTTGTGACGGCCTCGCCCGACGTGCTCATCCGACGGAAGCCGATTCTGTCCCTCGACCCGAGGCTCGTCGTGCGACTTCGCCTCTATGAGACCTTCGCCCACCGGTTTGGCCTCGGGATGATCGACAGCGGGAACACCACGGAATCCGTCAGCGCCGGCGAGGCGGCGAAGTACTTCGGCATTCCCTCCGGCGGCGTCTAAGAAGTGAGGCCCGTGCGTCCTATGCGATTGAACCCAGAAGTTCCCGGACGGCTTCGGCCAAGCCTCAAATACGGCAGGGAAGCATTCGTTCCCGCGCGAATGGAGAGGTCCCTTCGTGAACCGCGAAGAGGCTCCTCTCGCGGGCCGCGCATCGCGGAGGGCGGAGGGTTCGCGCGGTCCAACCGCCTTGGAACGAGAGGAACATGAAGCTCCTGATCGCGGCCCCCGAGTACGGTCGGATCTGGGGCGGCATCGGGACCTACCTGGGCCAGTTGCTCCAGGGAATGGGCTCGCGGGCCGAGGTCGCCATCCTCGGCGGGACCGGGAAGGAATCGACCGTCGGGAGCGTCACGACGGTCCCCCTCACGGACGGGGGCGGTGTCATGATGAACTACCTGAAATTCCAGCTCGCGCTCCGAAAGCGGTTGCCGGGTCTGATCCGACAACACCGGCCGGACCTCTTCATCGTGCATCACGCGCAGATGCCGGATCTGCTCGCGTCGACGAACGACTGCCCCGTCGTGGTCACGACCCATACCACGATTTTGGGACAATCCCGCGGGATCCAGGAGGCGTGCCTCCGGAGGAGCCCGCTCGACGCGTCGGAACGGGCGACCCTTGCCATCCTCCCGGCCCTTCTCCCCGCGGAAATCCGATACTGGAGTCGCGTTCGGCATGCCCTCTTCGTGTCGGGTGCGGTGCGCAACGAAGTGATGGCGGCATACGGTCCAGGGCTCGAGACGTCCGCGACGATCCCGAACGGCCTGTCTCTCGGCGGCCACAGTTCGGCCGCACCCGAATCGGATGGCTCGATCCTCTTCACGGGACGCCTCCTCGGTTGGAAGGGCCTAGGCGTGCTCCTCCATGCCATCAAGCGCCTTCCCGACCGCCAGCGCCTGTTCGTGACCGGGAGCGGTCAAGTCGAGACGTGGCGTCGGTATGCGGCCTCTCTCGGCCTCGGGCCGGATCGCGTCACGTTCCTCGGGGTCGTCCCCCGCGAGGAGTTGCTCGAACGACTGCGGCGGGCATCGGTCGTCGCCGTCCCGAGTTTCATGGAGAGCTGTCCCTATTCGCTGATCGAGGCGATGGCCTTCGGCAAACCGGTCGTCGCAAGCGCGGTCCCGGGGATCATGGACATGGTCGAGCACGAACGCTCCGCCTTGCTCGTTCCCCCCGGCAATCCCGACGCCCTCGCCTCGGCGCTGACGCGAGTCCTCACGGACGAATCGCTGGGACGCCGGCTCGGGGCGGCCGCGGCCGAATTGGCGAGGGAGCGGTTCTCCCTCGCGCGAATGTGCGACGAGACGTTGCAATATTTCGAGCGCGTCCTCGCGGCGTCATGAGGCTGGAAGGTCGGTCTCTTTCCTCATGTGCCCGACGGATCCCGAGGCGGGTTTCCCCTCTGCCATTCGCTCCCACAAGTCCACATATTCTCGGAAGGAACGATCGACCGAATATCGGTCGACCGCAATCTTTCGCGCTCCGATCTTGAGGTGACGCGCCAACTCGGGATCCGCGTGGATCTCCTCGAGGCGTTTCGCCATCTCCTCCGGAGTACGGGCGACGAATCCGCTCTCTCCCTCGACCACGGCTTCCCGGGCTCCCGGGATGTCGGTCGTAAGGATCGGGATGCCCATCGCGAGGCTTTCGGGCCAGGCAAGGGGCGGCGCCGCGGTGGATCGCCGGTCGTTCATCGGCGAGAACAGGACGTCCGCCGCCCGCCGGACCGCGTGGTACATCGCCTCGGACTCGGTCACCCGCAACCCGGGTCGCTCGAAGCGTCGATACGACTCCTTGAAATGCTCCGGTTTGAACGCGTGTGTTCCCGCTCCTCGTCCGAAGGAGGGGTGAAGCGGTTCATGTCGACGCCCCACCGGATCCGATGGATCCGCTCGGGTCGGAGCCCGATGTCCAGGAGCCGTTGACCGTAGGCATCGGAAAAGGGGACGACCTTGTCGAAGCTCGAAAAGCTCGCGCGCAGGAAGAGATCGTAGAAGGGGCGGTTCGGCTGGTACGTCGGAGCGGAGATCGCCATGGGGACCCGGCCACTCGCGGCGCGCAGGCCCGCCGCCGCGGGGCCGTAGTTTTCGACGAAGTGGATCACGTCGGGTTCAAACTCCCGTCGAAGCGATCGGAGTTCGTTCATGAGTCGCGGCAGCGTCAGCGTCTTGCTCGCATAGTTGCTCGTCCCCGCGACGAACCGGAACTTCGGGTTGAAGCGAAGGTCGGGCCGGAGGAACATGGGGATCGGCGAGACGCGATGAAGCGGCAAGCCGTCGTTCGGGACATCGTCCAACATGACGGTGACGATTTCCAGATCGTGGCCGAGATGCTGAAGGCCCGCAATGATGTCGAGCCAGAAGTTCTTGTCTCCGCTGTGTCGGAACGGGAGAATTCGCGAGCCGACGAGGAGTATCCTCATCTGCCGACCCACACCCCGCTTTACTTATGTGGGCGGGGGCCTATTTCAAGTTAGCTCCTCGCATCGGTTCGCAGTGATTGCATGAGTGATTCCAGTCCGCCCTCCACCTCGGCCTCCTGGCAAACAGCGACGGCCCTTTCCGAAATCGGTCCGGAGGCGTGAGGTGGAGACGCTCCGCATCGCGATTCTCACGGAGACGCTGGCCTCCGTCGAGCGGAACCTACAACCCTGGCGGTACCTGGGGGATCTCGCGCATTCCCTCCAGAGGGAGGGGCACGAGGTGTCCGTCGTCACGAGCGAAGGTGGTCTCAAAAAATGGAACGACGTTCCCGTGGATCGCCACACGAATCGGAGCGACTTCCGATCCACACCGGCCGTCGGAGCGCTCGTCCGCTCCCGAGGCTATGACGCGGGCGTCTTCCGATTGGCCGCCGGACATTTCTTCTCTTTGCGGGGCCTCCCGCAGCATTCGCCTCCGAGGGGCCGCCTGCTGGGAATCTTCCTCCGGCCGCTTCATCGCTGCCGCGATCTGGCACGACGATTCCTGGATCCCACACTCGTGTCTGAGGTCTTTTCCGATCGGCATCACGCGGCGATGTGCGCCTCGCGAAAGCTCGGCCTCTGGTCGCGCGCGCCCTCGTGGGTCGACGACTTCGTCTTTCTTTGGGAAAGCGATCGGGCGAGTGCGATCGAGGCGGGGCTTCCTCCGAGCGCTTGTTCCGTCGTGCGCCATCCCTTCGACCCGTTCTTTCTCGGACGAGACCCCGCGAATCCGAGTCCTCGTCTGGCCGAGGCGTTGTCTCCGGCTTCTCGGCGAATCGTTTTTTCGGGTCCCCCGGAGCCCACGCGTGGCTTCGAAGACGTCATTCGACTTGCGCGCACCTTGGACCGCCACACGCCCACGGAGGTCCTCCTGTTGCTCCGCGACCCAAGCGTTCCCGAGCCGACGGTCACCCTCACGGATCGAGGCGCCCACCGCGTCGCGATCGTTCGCGGGATCCTCACCCGGGAGGAAATTCGCGCCGCATATGGCCGCTCCCACGTGGCCGTCTTCCCGTACCGCTTCGTGCGGACGGGCCTTCCTCTCGTGGCCCTCGAGGCCGCGGCCGCCGGCCTTCCCGTCGTCACCACGCGGGTCCATCCGATCCGCGAATTGGAAGGAAGGAGCGGTTTGGTCTTCGCAGAGCCGCGCAACCCTCGAGCGCTGGCGCGGGCCGTCGAGTCCCTCTTCGACGACGCGCGGCGTGACGAGACTCGGCGAAAGAACGAAGCATGGATTCGCGCGACTCCCGATTGGCCGGACGTCGCGAAGACGTTCGCGTCGATCCTCCGCGGCCGGGTCGCGGGAGGGAACGGGGCAAGGGTTCTTGAGCCGGTGAAGGCTCCCGCGCGGGACGGTTGACAATGATTCCCATCGAGCCACCTCTCGAGGAGCCGCAGGAGTTCCCGCTCCTGGGGCCCGCGGTGATCGTGCTCGCCGCGTATGCCATCCTCGCGGTGACCCTGCCCGCGAATTTGGTCCGATCCATCGTGGCGCTGGGCGCCTTCTTCTCGATGGGATACGCGATGCTCGCCTTGGTCGTGGACGGACATGTCCGTTTGTCCGCGGCCGAGGTGCTCGCCTTCACGGTGGGGCTCACGGTCCTCTTCACGTCGTTGTCGGCCCTCGCGGTCTCGATCATCGGGATCCCGATCACGGAATTCGCCATCGTCATCATCGGCCTGCCGGTCGGCGTGCTCGCGTGGCTCCTCCGCCGTCCCCGGACTCGAGCGTTCACCGCGGTGCGACGGTTCTCCCGCACCTTCTTCGACTTCTCCGACTATTCCCGGGGAGAAAAGGGAATCGCCGCGATCCTCCTCGTCGCGATCACGATCGCGCTGGGGGCCTTCATCTCCCTGGCCTTCGTGCACTATCCCGACATCCCGACGACGGGCCTCGCGATCACATGGCCTGATTTTGCAAACCCCGATTCGTTCAACGGCACGTTCGTCCTGGGCCAACCGCAGAACATCACCGTCACGGCGCTCGGCAATGCGACGGGCGGATCGTTCACCCTGCGGATTCGGCTCGTGACCGTGAACTGGACCGGAAACGGAACCTGCAGCGCTCCGGGTCCCGGCCAGACCCGGTTCAACTGCACGACGCAGACGTCTCCGCTGCGCATGCTTCCCTTCACGCAATACAACGACACGATCGCGGTCGCGGCGGGCGGAGTGGCGTCGCGCTCCTTCTCACTCATCATGGACGCGCGGGGCCGCTATGAGCTTCGGTTCGAGCTGCTCGATGCATCGGGTGCCCTCGTCAAGAACGAGATTCCCGTTCGGGTCCCGTGAGGTTCGCTCGGTCGCGGGAAGCCCGGCTCGCGGGACGTCAGTCGCACTCCATGGCCCGGTAAAGCGTGACGGTCCCGTCAGCATACACGATGCCGAGCCGCGGGTCTTCGTCGAACTTCGCAAGTTGTTTTTTCGTCAGAGGTCCCACGAGCAATGGCTCGTGGAGGAAGTTGGCCCTCAGAGTGAGCATGTAGCGGTCCGTCGCGATGTAGTCCCCGAGGACCACATCTCTTCCCGGTGGATGACAGTCGATCGGACCGATCGGATTCTCGAACAACTTGGTGCTCCCGAAATCGACTCGCATGTCCGCGAATCCTGCGAAGGCGTTCACGGTCAGTTGATCGCCCCACAGCCGGGCCGGCCCGACGTTGACCCGGACCCAATCGGCCGCCCGCATCATGTCCGAGCCGAGGTTCACGGGCGACTCCGTCGTTCGAGCGTCCGGTGCCTCGAAATAGGTCCGCATGTTGATCAAGGGGGCCAAGGAGCCCCCCATGAAGAACACGGCACACATCAAGACCGCGAGGATCTTCGGGACCCACCGTCCCCCTAGGATTCGCGGCATGAGGCGGCTCCGCGAGGCGGGATCGGTTCGACTCGCTCGGATCAAGGCCGTCGCCGCAAAGGGGGCCGCGAACAGGGTCGAGAACTCCGTGATCCTCAAGGGGATGTAGTTGAGGGTCGTCGCGATCAGCGGCAAAGTGAGGACGACCATCGTAGCCGCCACGACGCCGTTCGAGACAGCGAAGGGTTGCTGACGCGCTCGACGGTACCGAATCACTCCGATGATCGAGAGGAGGACGAGGCCGAGCACGGAGCCCGCGAGCCAGACGATCTCGACGGTACTGAACGTCCGGCCCAGCCCCCCGCCCCCACCTCCTACGGTCGTGGGGAAATCCTCGGGATTCAGGAATTTTGCGATGACGGTCTGTAACGTCTCTTCGTGCAAGAGGAAGATCGGATACGTGAACGTGATGATGTACAGGTTCAGCAGGCCGATGAAGTAGAAGAAGAGGGCCGTCATGCGGGTGCTGGCCCCCACGGGTCGGAACCGCGGATGAAGCATGAGGAGGGCGAGGACGCCGAGCCACGCCGCGAAGACATAGGACGACAGGTGGTGGGTCATCACGATGGCCGCGCTCACGAACGCGAACAGGATCTGCGTGCGTCGTTGCGCCCGTCCTTCCGGGACCTGGGTCAGCATCACGAGGGACAGGAGGGAGAGGCCGACGAAGATGATCCCCATCCCTTGCTGGACCGGGGCGTTGAACAGGATGGACGGGGTCCCGAGGTAGAAGAACACGGAGAGGACCGCGGCCCGGATTCCGAACAGCCGTCGACCGACCGAATAGACGATGGCCGGCCCCGCGAGCAGCCGGACGCACGACTGGACCCACAGGAACGCGGCGGCGCCCGGGACGGAAGTCGTGAGGATGACGTAAGCCACAAAGACATTCCCCAGGGGAAAGAAGGAGTACGTCGCCGAGAACCCGGACCCGGTCCCGGGCGACCAAAACTTCTGCTCCAGCACGTGCCGCGTGAAGGCGAAGTTGAAGATCGGGTCCGCCGAGTATACGAGGCCGAAGGGCGCGCTGATCGGGTACATGAGCAGGATCCCGACCGTCGGAGGGATCAGGTAGAGAAGTTTCGGCGCTTTCACGAGGGCCAC
>VBMR01000094.1 GCA_005878325.1 Methanobacteriota archaeon
CTCATCGTCGCGACGGACCATCTCGCTGGGCCATTTGCAAAACTGATACTGGAGTCACACTTTGATAGGGGACATACACGCATTCCCCTGCTGGGCAGAGGGGGACGAATGGGCGCACTCTGGACGTATTACTGGATCGTCTTGCGAGGGAGCGGAGGAGGGCTCTTGTTCCGTTTGACGGGAGAAACCGCGAGTGGCATCTCCGGTTTGGAAGTGGACGAGAACGGGAAGGATGTGCGGAGTGGGGATGGCGACCTCCGGTTCCACGCGTTCGAACGCGCCGAAATCGATGAGATGAGGCCGCTCGTGCTTCTCAGTGGACGACTCGTGCCCGCCGACATCATTCCCGGGAAAGATCCACGACTCGAACTCGTTTGAGGGCGGACATCCCGAGACCGGCCGGAAGGGATTTCACAGGTCGTCGGGTCCGCGACCTTTCCGTTCGAACTGTTTCGTGTACCGGTCCCTGAGCCCGGCGTACGTGTCCACGTCGTCGGGTCCCTTGTCCTCTCGAATCCGCACAATCCGTGCGAACCGCAACGCGAACCCGCTCGGGTAGTGAGGGCTCCGCTGGATCTCGTTGTAGGCGACCTCGACGACGACCTCGGGCTTCACGTGGAAGCCCCAGCGCTCTTCCTCGGTCGCGAGGTCTCGCAGCCGTTCCGTCATCGCCTCGAACTCCGCGTCCGTGAGGCCCTTGAACGTCTTCCCAATCATCTGAAACGTTCCATTCGATTCGTCTCGCACCGCGAGCCAGTAGTTGGACAGCCAGCCTTCCCGTCGACCGCTGCCCCACTCCGCCGCGACGATCGCCATGTCGAGGTGGTCCGCGGGCTTGATCTTGAACCACTTCTTCCCGCGCTTCCCGACCGAGTAGGTCGACTCCAGGTCCTTCGCCATCAGCCCTTCGTGTCCCGCCGCGATCGCTTCCTCCAGGAACGGTTCGATCTCCTCCGAGCGCGTCGCGATCCGGCGAGGCGTCAGGAGCTCCCGCGGCACGAGCGCCTCCGACGACCTCCCCCTCCATGAGGAACTCGCGTGCGGGGATGGACCGGGCGATCGAGACGATCTCGGGGAGGCTCGCGGTCACGTCGCTCAGCCTCCGGCTGAAGATGCGGATCGCATCCCCCTTCCGGTGGATCTGGATCCGCGCGCCGTCGAGCTTGAACTCGATCGCGGTCCGGCCCCCGTGCTCCGCGAGGACCTCATCGACATCCTCCCCAAGTTCTGCGAGCATCGGCTTCATGGGTGCGAGGAGGCGCAGGCCGCGGGACCGCAGGCCGTCCACACCCTCGAAGAGCGCGATCTCGCCGACCAAGCCGATGTCCCCGAGGAACATGTGAGCCGTCCGGACCGCCTCAGGGTCGACGCCCGCGGCGTCGGCGATGCCTTCGAGCATGACGCCCTCATTCACGCCGATCCGCATCTCGCCGAAGACGTTTCGGAGGAGGACGTCCCGCTCCGTCTCCGAGGCTCGCCCGAGGAGGGACTCAAGCAGGCGGCGGCGAGCGTTGACGGAATCCGCGCCGCGGGCCGACGCGATGGCGGCAAAGGCCTGGTTCGCCTCGAGGATCGTCAGGGGCCGCGGGGACAGGATCGTCTGCTTCGTCCCCGCGAGGGCCTTCTTCAGGGTCGACCAGCCGACGTTCAAGGCTCGGGAGTCCGATTCCGCGAAGATCCGGCCGATGATCAGATGGATCGCGGGGGCGACCTCATCCCTCCGGAGGGAGCGGAGGAAGGCCGCGAGCAACGCCCGTTTCTCGAGGCGTTTCGTGGTGCCCTCGAGCTTCTCGGTCAGGTCCGCGAGCCGGAGGAACGGGGTCTCGTCTTGCGTCGTCGGAGTCACGGTGAATCCGGACCATCCGACGCGGACGGTTTCAACGTTTCGCCCTCCGCTGTGGCCGGCCGATGGAACAGGTAGAAGGCGACGAGGGACCCGACCATGAGCGCGCCGCCCAGGATCTGGACCGCGCTCAAGCTCTCGTTCGGGAGGAGGAAGACCGCCAGGGGGACGCCCCACAACGCGGACGTCGGTAGGATCGCGCCGGCTCGCATCGCCCCGATCGTCTGGAGGGCGTAGAAGAAGAGGAGGGAGAACATGACGACGGCGCTCAGGGCGAGGAAGAGGAGCAGGGGCACGATTCCCCAGGGCACATCGATCGGGTCGCCGGACAGCGCGACGATCGGCGCGTAAGACACGGCTCCGATGAGGAACTGGAACGCGAGGAGAGGCAGGATCTGCATCCGACGGAGCAGATGGGAGCTCACCGTGTTGCTCGTCGCCCAGCATATCGCGGCGATCACGAGGAGGACGTTCCCGATCAGGAACTCGAGGAATCGAACGTCGCCGAACCGCAGTTCCGTGGTGACGACGAACGCGCCCGCGGCGATCCCCACCAACGCGACGTACTCCCGCGGAGCCGCGCGCTCTCCCAGGAACGCGTACGCCAGGAGGACGGTGAACAGCGCCTCGCTGTTCGAGAGGAGGACCGAGTTGGTCGCGGTGGTCCGTTGGAGTCCGACGAAATAGATGAGGGGGGCGAGGACGGATCCCGCGAGTCCGGTGAAGAGGATGGGCATCACCTGGGCGCGCGGGATGCGGACCCGGCGCAGGGTCGGCAGGAGGAAGACCGCGGGGATGAGTTGGACGAGGAACGCGAGGACGATCGGACTGTGGATCGCCGCCAGGACCAGTTTTGACAGGGTTGGCCAGGCGCCGAAGAACGCCGCCGCGGTGACGATGGCGAGGTACCCGCGCGTCCGCGGCGAAATTCGGGACGACACGCGGGCCAGAACCGCGCGCGCGGCTTAGAGATTCCTGGCCCGGAAGGCTTAAGGCCGCACTGGCCGTTTTGATTGCCGTCCTCTGGGGGTGCGAGGAACACCTGTGGTCGATGCCCTCCGCGTGATCCGAGACGACGGCTCGACAGACCCGCGTCTGGACCCGAAACTCCCGGAGAAGGAAGCGCTCCGCCTGTACCGCGGGATGTGCCTGCAACGGATCCTGGACAGCCGGATGCTCGCGTTGCAGCGCCAGGGCCGGATCGGGTTCTACGGGCCCTCGCTCGGGCAGGAGGCCGCGATCGTCGGCGGAGCGATCGCGATGCAACCGGACGACTGGATCGTCCCGCAGTACCGGGAGCCGGGGGCGGCCCTCGTCCGCGGCATGCCCCTGAAGGACCTGCTGTGCCAATTGATCGGGAATTCAGAGGATCCGGTGCACGGCCGCCAGATGCCCTGCCACTACGTCTACCGCAAGGGGAACTATCTCTCGATCAGCTCGCCCGTGGGCACGCAGCTCCCGCATGCGGTCGGGATCGCCTGGGCGATGCGGCTCCGGAGGGAGGCGCACGCGGTCCTCGTCTTCTTCGGCGACGGCGCGACGAGCACCGCGGACTTCCATTCCGCGATGAACTTCGCGGGCGTCTTTCGCGCGCCGGTCGTCTTCCTGTGCAACAACAACCAGTGGGCGATCTCGGTCCCCGTCGCCAAGCAGACCGCCTCGGGGACGCTCGCAGAGAAAGCGGCCGCCTACGGGTTCGACGGAATCCGCGTGGACGGCATGGACGCCCTCGCCGTGTACCGCGCGACCCGCGAGGCGGCGGACCGCGCGCGGGACAGCGGCGGCCCGACGATGGTCGAGGCCGTGACGTACCGGCTCGGACCGCACTCGTCGAGCGATGATCCCTCCCGGTACCGGGACGAGCCCGAGGTCGCCTCGTGGCGGGCCCGCGACCCTCTCGTCCGGTTCCGCCGCTACCTGGAGCACGCGGGCCTCTGGGACGACGCGCAGGAGGCCCGCCTGGAGCAGGAGATCGGAGACGAGATCACGCACGCCGTCCAGGAGGCGGAGCGGGCCGGGCCGCCGTCTCCGGACACCCTCTTCACCGACGTGTACGCGCAAATGCCGGGCTCCCTCCGCGAGCAGATGCAGGGACTCGGGGTCCGAGGACGGTGACGAGCTGCCGAAGAAGGGCCCTGCCGCAGCCGCCTCCGCGCCCTCCCCCTCGTCGGGGGTGCAACGAGCGCACGAGCTGTTCAAACAGGGCCGGGCGACGGAGGCCCTCGCGATCCTGCGGCCCCTGCTCCAGCGCAAGGGCGAGGCGAATGGGGACGTGTGCGCCCTCGCCGCGGCCTGCCTCGGGGCGGAAGGAGACTACGCGGAAGCCGCGCAGGTCGATCGCCTACTGTGCGAAGCGGAGCCGCGCAACCCGCAGGGATGGAACAGCCTCGGGTACGACCTGTTCCACGCCGGGGACCTGGAGAACGCGCTCGCCGCGTTCGAACGCGCCGTGACGCTGGAGCCGGACCGGGCGAGCACCTACTTCAACCTGGCGCGGATCGCGGCACGGATGGGCGATAAGTCCAAGGTCATCGAGCATTTTGCGAAGGCCGTGGAACTCCAATCGGACCTTCTGGACCGACTCGATGAGGACCCGGACCTGAGGCCGTTCAAGGAGGACCCGGACATGCTCGGCCGGCTCCCGGGAGGGACCCCAAAGGAGGATCCGTACGCCGAGTACTATGCCACGAGGTCCTGACCATGCCCGCGATGACGATGGTCCAGGCGATCAATAACGCCTTGCGGGAGGAGATGCGTCGCGACGACCGGGTCATCGTCCTGGGCGAGGACGTCGGCCGGAACGGCGGCGTGTTCCGGTGCACGGAGGGCCTGATCGACGAGTTCCCGGAGCGCGTGTTCGACACCCCCCTCGCGGAGGGCGGGATCATCGGGACGTCAATCGGCATGGCCCTGTACGGCCTGCGGCCCGTCCCCGAGATCCAGTTCATGGACTTCATCTATCCCGCGTTCGACCAGATCGTCTCGGAGGCCGCGAAGATGCGCTACCGCTCGGGAGGCCAGTTCACAGTCCCGATGACGATCCGCACCCCGTTCGGCGGCGGCATCCGCGGGGGGCACTACCACTCCCAGTCCTCGGAGGCGTACTTCTGCCACACGCCCGGCCTCAAGGTCGTGGTGCCTTCGACGCCGAAAGAGGCGAAGGGACTTCTCACCGCGTCCATCCGCGACCCGGACCCGGTCCTGTTCCTGGAGCCGAAGAAACTGTATCGGGCCGTGCGCGAGGAGGTGCCCGAGGGCGAGGTCCTCGTGCCGCTCGGCCAGGCGGCGGTGCGGCGGCCCGGCAAGGACGTGACCCTGGTCGCGTACGGATATATGGCGCAGGTGTGCCTCGACGCAGCCGCGAAGGCGGCGGAGAAGGGCGTCGAGGCGGAGGTGATCGACCTGCGCACGCTCGTGCCGCTCGACGAGTCCGCCGTCCTCGCGAGCGTGAAGAAAACGGGCCGCGCGGTCCTCGTCTACGAGGCCCCGCGGACGGGGGGGTTCGGCGCCGAGATCAGCGCGATCCTCGCCGAGAAGGCGATTGAATACCTCCGAGGCCCGATCGTCCGCGTCACGGGATTCGACACGCCGTTCCCCTACACCCTCGAGGACGTCTACATGCCGAACGCGGACCGGGTTCTGGCCGCAATCGACAGGGTCATGGCCTTCTGACCGCAAGGGACGGGGCGCGGAATTCTCGGATCATGCGGCCTGCTTCGCTCAGGGAAAGGAGGAGTCGGCCTGGAATCGATCCGGCGCGATGCGCCGGGCACAAATCACGCCCACCGGTCTGTGCCACTCCTCCACGACCCGACTCCTCCCCGTGACGGGAACGGAGGCTGGCCATAAAATGATTGCTCTCGCTCCCGCCGCACCCCGTGAACGTGCAAACCGTTAAGTTGGCCGCCGGGCTTCGACGGAATGTCTCCGGGGAACCTTCGAATGGCGCGCGAATTCAAGCTGCCCGACATCGGGGAGGGCGTCCATGAAGGCGAAGTCGTCAAGTGGTTCGTAAAGGAAGGGGATTCGGTCAAGGAAAACGACCCTGTCGTCGAAGTGATGACGGACAAGGTGACGGTCCAGATTCCTTCCCCGGTCACCGGGAAGATCCTCGAGCGGCGGGCCAAGGAGGGCGAAGTCGTGAAGGTGGGTTCCACCCTGATCGTGTTTGGCGAGGCCGGGGAGGTGGCGAGCCCAGGTCCCCCGGTCCGTCCGAGCGCACCGCCGCCGCCTCCGCCCACCGCGACCGCGGCACCGCCCCTCGCGCCGCCGAGCGGCGAGATCCTGGCGGCCCCCGCGGTCCGAAAGCTCGCGCGGGAACTCGGCGTGAGCCTCGCCTCCGTTCGCGGAAGCGGACCACAAGGCCGAATCTCTGAGGACGACGTGCGGAAGGCGGCGGAGACGCCCGCGGTCGCGCCGAAGCCCGCGGTCGGTCCGAGGCCCGCGGTCCCGATGGTCCCTGCGAGGCCCGTCGCCGCGACCTCAGGCCTCCGCGAGGAGCGCATCCCGATCCTCGGCCTCCGGAAGCGGATCCTGGAGAAGATGGCGAAGTCGAACGCCACCGCGGCCCCCTACACGTATGTCGAGGAGGTGGACATGTCGCAGCTCGTGCATCTGCGAGACCATCTGAACGAGCGGGGGGAGGGGAAGGGCACACGACTCACCTATCTCCCGTTCTTCGTGAAGGCCGTCCTGAACGCGCTGCGGGAGTTCCCGACCCTGAACGCGTCCGTCGACGACGAGCGGAGCGAT
>VBMR01000258.1 GCA_005878325.1 Methanobacteriota archaeon
GATCGGCTCGAGCAGGATCCGGCCCGCCTGGACCATCGCGCCGTAGATGGACGACCGGGCCGCCGGGATGACCTGCGCGGGCCCGCGGTGGACGGAATCCTCGTGGAGCTTCGCGTCGACCAGGCGGACCTTGAGGGCCATCCCCTTCTCCGCGGCGAGGGGCCCTCGGTTCATCGCCTCGATGTACGCCTCCTTGATCAGCTCCATCGTCTCGTGCAGGTACTGGATCCCCTTCGTCGCGTCGAGCAGCATGTTCGTGTCTTGGATCCATACGACGTTCTTCGCCTCGTTCTTGTCCATGCCGAGCTCCTCGAGCTTCTTCGCGAGGGCCTTCGAGTCCTTGATCCGCTGCCCGGCCGCGATCTCGCCTGCCCGGATCGCCGCCACGACCTTCGCCTCGAGCGGCTCGACTTCCATGTAGAACCGGTTGTGCTTGTTCGGTGACTTGCCTTCGAACGGCCCGCCGGTGCCCGCGACGCCTTCGCGGTACACGACGATCGGAGGGCTCGTGGTCACGGGGATCTTGTAGTCGTTCTGGACCCGGTAGATCGTGATCTCCAGGTGGAGCTCCCCCATGCCGGAGATCAGGTGTTCGCCGGTCTCCTGGTTGATCTCCACTTCGATGCTCGGGTCCGCCTTCGCGATGAGCCGTAGGGCCTCGACGAGCTTGGGAAGGTCGGAGGTCGACTTCGCCTCGACCGCGATCGTCACGACGGGGTCGGAATAGTGAACGATCTTCTCGAACGGCGGCATCTCCTTGTCGTCGCTCACCGTGGAGCCGGCGATCGCGTCCTTCAGGCCGACGACGGCGACGACGTTGCCCGCGTCGATCTCGTCGACCGGAATGCGTTCGGGGCCGACGATCATCGCAACCATCTGCGCGCGTTGCGGCTTCGGCATCCCGCTGACCCAGAGTTCCTGCCCGCGGCGGATCTTCCCGGAGAAGAGACGGCCCGCCGCGACTTCGCCGGCCTGCGGGTCCACGATGATCTTCGTGACCATGAACGAGACCGGGCCGCTCTCGTCCACCTCGAGCATCGCCTTGCCGACCGGGGTGGTCGGGTCGCCCTTCCAGATGACGGGGATGCGGACCTTCTGCGCTTCGAGGGGATTCGGCAGGTGCCGGATCACCATGTTCAGGACGACGTTGTGGAGGGGCGCCTTCTTCGCGAGCTCCTTCATCGTCCCCTCCTGGCAGTGCCTATAGACGTCCTTGAACGTGATTCCGGATTTCTTCATGAACGGGACGGACAGGGCCCACTTGTGGAACGCGCTGCCGAAGGCGACGCTGCCCGCTTCGACGTGGACCATCCATTTCTCGCCCATGTCCTCGGCGAATGACCGTCTCCGTCTGCGGCATGATCCCTTCCACCGAGTCATCGAGGATGATCACGCCGTCGATGGCCCGCATCGCTCGCGTGACGTCGCCGCCGAAGTCCACGTGGCCTGGTGTGTCGATCAGGTTGATCAGGTACTGCCCGCCCTCGAAGTCGTGGACCATAGACGCGATCGCGGCGTTGATCGTGATGCCGCGGGCCTGCTCCTGTTCGTCGAAGTCCATGAAGAGCTGCGATCCCGCAAGTTCCTCAGAGATCATGCCGGCACCGGCGATGAGCGAGTCACTCAAGGTCGTTTTTCCATGGTCGATGTGTGCCGCGGTCCCGATGTTGCGGATGCGCTCCTTTTGATGAAGGAGGGACTGAGCCTTCTTGATATTCTCTTCCTTACGTCCCATAGTCGAAGCACCAGGGGATAAATGAGGGCGTGACGGAGTCGCACCGGAGCGAGCCTAATTAAACCTTCGGTCAGGAGGGAATGAAATCTCATCGCGCGGACGCCGCGATGCGTTCCAACTCTTCCTTCTTCGCGATCGCGGAACTCTGCATGTCGCCCTTCGCCGCCATGAGGATCTCGTCTGCGAGGCATTCTTCGACGGGCTTCTTATTCTTGAACGTCGCCGCCACGACGCCCGTGCAGATGTTCCGGAGCGCGATGTCGAGGCGCCGCGACGGGGCAACGTCGACCGCGCGGGGCACGGAGATCCCTCCGAACCGGAGGCGGGTGATCTCCTCCCGCGGAGCCGCCTTCTCGATCGCGTCCACGAGGACCTGCACGGGATGGCGGTTCGAGCGCTGCGCGATGATCTCGAAGGCCGTCCGGACGACCCGGTACGACTTCGACTTCTTCCCCGTGTAGTTCTCCGTCCGCATCATGTTGTTGATCAGTCTCTCGACGAGGTTCGCCTTCGCCTTCCCGAAGGGCTTGTTCGCCCAGCGCCCGCCCGTGTGCGGGATCACGATCGGCAGGAGGTTCATGTACTTCGCGAGGCCCGCGTCGTGGACCTCCACCTCGTTCAAGTCGTACCGTTCGAACAGCTTCATTTCATAGCTGGGCCGTTTCCGCGGCTTCTTCGGCTCCTTCTTGGGCTTCGCGGCTATGGTGCCTTCTTCGGTGGATGGGACTTCTGCGGCGGTTTCTGGCTGCGGTGGAGGCGCCGTGGTCTCGGATGGGGGAGGCGGAGGGACCGGCGTCTCAGGGGTAGGTGGGGA
>VBMR01000095.1 GCA_005878325.1 Methanobacteriota archaeon
TGGAGGCGATGGCGACCGGAAAGCCCGTCATCGTGGCGGATATCCCGGGGGTTCGCGAGATGATCGTCGACGGCGTCGACGGCCTCCTGGCCGATCCCTTGAATTCCGTCGACCTCGCGGACAAGATTCGTCGGCTCCTCGCAGACCCGGAGAGGCGACGTGCGATGGGTCAGCGGGGTCGAGAAAAGGTGCTCGGTTCCTTCAGCATCGAGCGGGTGACGGACCAGATCGAGGCCCTCTACCGCTCGGTCCTGAACGGTTCGAAGCCCGTCACGTGACCACGTCGAGGGTTGCCCGAGCTCCCTTGTTCGTCCATGCGGCCCAGCTGTCTTCCCCATAGGGATAGCCGACGATCAGGTGGATGCCGCCGAACTTGTTGAACAACGCCCGGTCCTCGTCGGAGGGTTCGCATACGCCGCTCGGATGGGAGTGGACCGTCCCGACGACGGCGAAATCCGTCGGGAGTGTGTGCAGTTGAAAGATCGCGTGTCGCTTGCCGCTCACGGTCCCCGGGACCAGGATGAGCTCTGTGATCGTCCCTTCTTCGGCGCGGAGGACGGCGCCGAATTCTCGCGGATGCATGTCCCGGGATGCTTCCAGGATCATCCGAAGGGTCTTTCGCGCAATCGCCTGGACACGTTTCATGGTCGGACTTCACTGACGGTCGAGCTTCTCCTCGATTCTCCGATAGAAATCGCTGCGGAATCGAACGAATTTTGCTCGCCGTTCCGAGGCGGTCAGGACGATGTCCTCGGTTCCCTTCAGGCCCGACTCGTGCTGGCCATCCATCACCAGGAGGCATTCCTTCGGTTTCACGAGCCGCACATGGACCTGGCCTTGGGCCGGCAACACGTGCGGCCTTGAACCGGGCTTGAACGGAGCGATCGCGGTCAGGATGATTGCATCCACCCCCGGATTGACAATCGGCCCGCCCGCGGACATCGAATACGAGGTGGAGCCCGTGGGGGTCGCGACAATGATCCCATCCGCTCGGACTCGTTCGACGAGTTCTTCGCCAAGGCGGATTTCGAAGGAGCGGATCTTCGCGATCTGGGCGGTGTGCACCACCGCCTCGTTCGTGCAATCGAAAAGCCGCTGGCCGTCCACGGTCACCTTGAGCCGCATTCGCTCTTCGACCGTGTATTCGCCGCGGATCGTCTTCTCGAGGTACGAGCCGACGTCCGCCGCGTTCACCTCGGCAAGGAAGCCGAGGGATCCGGAGTTGATTCCCAGGATTTTCGAGTCGGAGAGTTGGAGGGCCCGGAGGATCGTCCCGTCGCCCCCGACCGCGAGGATTACGTCCGCCTTCATGTGGGCGAGCGGCAGTCCCTTCTGGCCCAAGGCTCGGGCCAGGTCCGCCTCAAGCTGGACCTCTTCGACGCCTTTGAGCCGGCCCACTTGGGCCAGCACTTGTTTCGTGCAATCTAGAGCGCTCGGGATGCGTGGGTTCGCGGTGACCCCAAATCTCACCGGATTGCCTCCCAGGTTTGACGGTCCCCGACGGCCACGAGGTCGGTCCGACTCGTCGACGTGAGAGGGATGTCCAGGTCGCGGCCCTCTAGGTCCAGCACGAGCCCTCCCGCCTCCCGGACGATCAGGGTCGCGCCCGCGATGTCCACGGCGCGGAGTTTCGCCTCTGGCACGGAGCTGTGCATATAGTAAAGGTCCGCGGCGCCGCGGGCGACGAGGCAGAGGTCCAGGGAGGCCGCCCCCAAGCTACGGACCCGGCGGGCGCGGCCCGTCACTTTCGCGGCTTCGGGCGCGGCGTGGCTCCCCAAGTACACGGTGAACATGAGGTCCGCGGGATTCCTCGGGTGCACATGAATCGGCCGGGCGTTCAGCCAGGCCCCGCCCCCCTTCGCGGCGTAGTAGGTCGCGCCGGAGACGAGGTCCCTCACCAGGGCTTCCTGCACATCGGAGAGGCGCTCGTGGCCGATCGCCATGGAGACGGAATAGGCGGGAAAGCCGCGGAGCGCGTTGTGGGTCCCGTCGATCGGGTCCAGGACGAGCGTCGCCTTCCCTCCGCGGTCCAGATAGCCGGCCTCCTCGCTCAGGACGTTGAGCGAAGCACCCTCGTATTCGAGGACCCGTAGGACGGCCTGTTCTGCGGTCCGATCGATCCGAGCGGACGGAGCCCCGTCGGCCCCGCGCCCCACGACTTCGGCCGGATCTCCTTCCATCGCCTCGACGGCGTGCTGGACCGCGTCGGCCATCTGGAGGAGAAGGGCCTTCATCGACCGACCTACCGCCGTCCTTCTTATAGAACTAATCATCCCGGGACTCTCGGACTCCGACGGGGTTTCCACCCGACCGGTCGATGCGGGCGGCAAAAGAGTCCATCGGTCGCTATATTCATATAGAAGTCTCAACATAGGCGATTTTCCGAATCCCATATTCGGAGTGATTTCCATGATGCCAGCAGGAACACAGATTCTCGTCTTGAAAGAGGGGACGCGTCGCGAACGCGGCAAGGGCGCACAGAGCAACAACATTGCGGCGGCGAAAGCCGTCGCGGATGCGGTCCGATCGACCCTCGGCCCGCGGGGAATGGACAAGATGCTCGTCGACAGCCTCGGGGACGTCGTCATCACGAACGATGGCGTGACGATCCTGAAGGAGATCGACATCGAACACCCCGCCGCGAAGATGCTCGTCGAGGTTGCCAAGACCCAGGACGAGGAAGCCGGCGACGGCACCACGACCGCGGTGATCCTGGCCGGGGAGCTGCTGAAGAAGGCGGAGGGTTTGATCGAGCAGAGCATCCACCCGACCGTCATCGCGGCCGGCTACCGCCAGGCCGCGGACAAGGCCCGAGAAGTCCTCGAAAAAGTCGCGACGAAGATTTCGATCAAAGATGCGGACGTCCTGAAGAAGGTCGCGATGACCGCGATGTCCTCGAAGTCCGCCAGCGGGCACAAGGAACTCCTCTCCGACATCTCCGTGAAGGCGGTCTCGACGGTCGCCGAGCAGCGGGCGGACAACTCATACTTTGTCGACGATGATAACATCCAGATCGTGAAGAAGCAGGGCGGTTCCATCGGGGACACCGAACTTGTCGACGGCATCATTGTAGACAAGGAACGTGTCCATCCGGGGATGCCCAGCGAGGTCAAGGATGCGAAGATCGGGCTCGTCGATGCGGCGCTCGAGGTCAAGAAGACGGAGATTGACGCCAAGATTGAGATCACCGATCCGACCCAGCTCCAGGCCTTCCTCGGCGAGGAAGAATCGATGCTGAAGCGCATGGTGGAGACGGTCCGCAAGAGCGGGTCCAACGTCCTCTTCTGCCAGAAGGGGATCGACGACCTCGCCCAGCACTACCTCGCGAAGTACGAGATCTACGCCGTGCGCCGGGTGAAGAAGTCCGACATGGAAAAGCTCGCAAAGGCCACCGGCGGGAAGATCGTCACGAAGCTCGATGAACTCACGAAAGACGACCTGGGATACGCCAAGCTCGTCTACGAGAAGAAAATCGGCGAGGACGAGATGACTTTCGTCACGGGCTGCAAGAACCCGAAGGCGCTCTCGATTCTCATCCGCGGCGGCACGGAACACGTCGTCGACGAGGTCGAGCGGTCCCTCGAGGACGCGACGAGCGTCGTCGCTGTCGGGATCGAGGACGGCAAAGTGATCACGGGCGGCGGCAGCAGCGCGATGGAGATCGCCCTCGGCCTCCGTGATTTCGCCGCGACGGTCGGCGGGCGCGAGCAGATCGCGATCGAGGCCTTTGCCGACGCCGTCGAGGTCATCCCGCGGACGCTCGCGGAGAACGCGGGCTTGGATCCGATCGACATCCTCATCGAACTTCGCAAAGAGCACAAGAAGGGGAACAAGTTCGCGGGCGTGAACGTGTTCACCGGCAAGGTCTCGGACATGAAGAAGGAGAACGTGATCGAGCCCATTCGAGTGGGCGTTCAGGCGATCTCCTCGGCGACGGACGCCGCAGTCATGGTGCTCCGGATCGACGACGTCATCGCCGCGAGGTCCGGCGGGGGCGCCCCCGGCGGAGGCCCTGGCAAGGGCGGTGAAGGCGGCGAAGGCGGAGGCGACGGAGAGGAATTCTGAGGTCCCCGTTGCGGGGCCTTGGAGGTCCCCATGTCCGATGAAGTGCCCCGCGACCGGGATTCGACGCCCCCAAGCTCACTCGATCGCCTCCTCCGGAGGATCGAGGCACATCGAAGCCTGCCGGGCGGCGGACAGGCGACCGGCAGGGCCCTAGGCCCGCCCACGGCGCTCGCCGTCGAAGGCGAACGGGCCCAAGAGCCCATCGCGGACGTCGTCGTGACGCCCGCTCGAATCTACGTGACGGTCGAGCTTCCCGGCGTCTCGCGAGAGACCCTGGAGGTCACGGCCGAGGATCAACGCCTGTCGGTCCACGCCATCGCGCCCGATGGCCGGGTGTTCCATTCGGAAATCGACCTCCACCAACCGATCGAGCCCGAGGCGGTGACGGCCACGTATCGAAACGGAGTCCTCGACGTGACGTTGCCCCGGAGACGCGGCCACCGCGTTCGAATCCAGAAGGGGGAATAGGATGACAAAAGGCAAACCAGCCGTGGAGAAGGCCCCGGAGGCGGATACGGCCCCGGAGCCAGGCGAAGCCGAGGCGCCCGCGGTCACCGAGACCTCTTCCCGCGCCGAGGAGCTCCTGACGAAGCTCAAGTACCTGCAGGCGGAGTTCGAGAACTATCGGAAGCGGGTGGAGCGCGATGCGCAGACGATCGTCAAGTTTGCCCATGAGGGGCTCCTCTCGCGCCTGCTCCCGGTCGTGGACGAATTGGATGCGGCGGTCTCCGCCCTCGACGGGGAGACCGGGAAAGGGGTGCGGATGGTCCGAGATAACCTGATGAAGGCGCTCCGCGAGGCGGGCCTGCAAGAAGTTCCCGCCCTCGGACAGCCCTTCGATCCGTACTTGATGGATGCGGTCCAACAGGTGTCCGACAAAGATTCAAAGGACGGGATTGTGAAGGAAGTCCTGCAAAAAGGCTACCGACTCCACGAGCGGGTCCTCCGACCCGCGCAAGTGATCGTCGTGAGAAATCAAGGTGATACGCATGGCTAAAATCATCGGAATCGACCTCGGAACCACAAACTCCGAGGCGGGGTACATGGAAGCAGGAACGCCCAAGATCATCCCGAGCGCGGAAGGCAGCGCGTACGGGGGGAAGATGTTCCCATCCGTGGTGGCATTCACGAAAGACGGGATCTTAGTGGGAGAGCCGGCGAAGCGCCAGGCGGTGCTGAACCCGGAGAAGACCGTCATGCAGATCAAGCGAAAGATGGGGACGGACCAACCAGCGCCAGGCGACGAAGGACGCGGGCAAGATCGCGGGCCTTGAGGTCCTACGCCTCGTGAATGAACCGACGGCGGCGGCCCTCGCCTACGGTCTGGACAAGAAGGGCGAGGGCAAGATCGCCGTCCTCGATTTGGGCGGCGGCACGTTCGACGTGACCCTGATGGAAATGGGCGAGGGCGTCTTCGAGGTCGTCGCCACCTCCGGCGACACGCAACTGGGTGGCATGGACATGGACAATTCCCTCATCCAGTGGCTCGTCACCGAGTTCAAGCGCGAGCATGACGTCGACCTGTCCGGCGACCGGCAGGCGATGCAGCGGCTCCGCGACGCGGCCGAGAAGGCCAAGATCGAGCTTTCGAGCACGGTCGAGACCACGCTCAATCTACCGTTCATCGCGCAGAAGGGCGGGCAGCCCGTCCACTTGGAGAAGAAACTAACGCGGTCCAAACTCGAGCAGCTGATCGAGCCGGTCCTCCAACGCCTCGAGCATCCGATCCGCCAAGCCTTCAAAGACGGCAAGTGGCAGTTTTCTGACGTGAACCACGTGATCCTGGTCGGCGGCCCGACCCGAATGCCCGTCGTGCGAGAGAGGTTCGAGAAGATCCTCGGGAGACCCGCCGAGCGAGGGGTCGACCCGATGCAGTGCGTCGCTCTCGGAGCGGCGATCCAGGGAGCCGTCTTGAGCGGCGAAGTGAAGGACATCCTCCTGCTCGACGTGACGCCCCTTAGCCTCGGGGTCGAGACCCTTGGCGGGGTCTTCACGAAGCTGATTGAGCGGAACGCGACGATCCCCACGCGTAAGAGCGAGATCTTTTCGACGGCCGCGGACAACCAGCCGAGTGTCGAGGTCCACGTCCTCCAGGGGGAGCGCGCCATGGCGGCGGACAACGTCAGCCTGGGTCGCTTCTACCTGACGGGCATCCCTCCCGCTCCCCGAGGGGTGCCGAAGATCGAGGTGACCTTCGACATCGATGCGAACGGCATCTTGAACGCGACCGCGAAGGACATGGCGACCGGGAAGACCGAGAAGCTCACGATCGTGGCGCCGCAGCGGATGGAGCGCGGCAAGATCGATGATGCGATCCGGGACGCGGAGGCACACGCCGAAGACGACCGTCGTCGCCGGGAACTCGTCGACCTGCGGAACGCGGGAGACCAGCTTGTCTATGCCACGGAAAAGCTCCTGAAAGAGCACGGATCCAGCGTGTCCGAGTCCACCCGCAAGTCCGTCGAGGAGAAACTGGAAGCCCTCAAGAAAGTCCTGACCACGGACGACGTCTCGGTGCTCCGCAACGCGATCGACGCACTGAACCGCGAAGCGCAAAAGATCGGCACGGAGATGTACGGGAAGGGCGGACCCGCGGAAGCGCCGCCTCCAGGGTCCGGAGACTCGGGCGGTTCGCCGGGTCCCGGGGTCGTGGACGCGGACTTCGAGGACGTCGACAAGAAGTGACCGGGGTTCCCGGTCGCGCGAGGGCGTATGGCGGACGCGGACTATTACGAAACCCTCGGCATCCCTCGGGGGGCGTCGAAGGACGAGATCAAGCGCGCCTACCGCCGCCTCGCCAAGAAGTACCATCCGGAGGTTCACGCACGTCGCCGACATCGAGGACATCTTCGGGCAGGACTTCTTCCAATCATTCTTCGGTGGGAGAGGAGGCCTCGGTGGATCGCTGTTCGAGGACTTCTTCGGAGGCGGCACGATGGGACGTCGGCGCGGACCCATGCCCGGCCGGGATGCCCGCGTGGACGTCGAGGTGACGCTGGAAGACGTGGCCCGGGGAGGACGGAAAGAGGTCACGCTCCAACATCCGATGACATGTCCCGCATGCCGTGGGACCGGCGCGGAAGGGGAACGCCTGGTCACGTGTCCCACGTGCGGGGGTCGCGGCCAGATGAGCACCGCCCAACGTCGCGGCTACAGCCAGTTCATCACCATCGCCACGTGTCCCAAGTGCAATGGGCGGGGACAGTGGCCGGAACGGCCCTGCCCCCGTTGCTCGGGACAAGGTCGCATCGCGGAGACCCGGACGATTGCCGTGGAAATTCCCGCGGGAGTCCCGGACGGCGTCCAGCTCCGGATTCCCGGCCGCGGCCTCGCGGGGGAGGCGGGTGCGCCGCCGGGCGACCTCTACGTCGGAATCCACCTCCAGCCCCACGATCGGTTTGTCCGGGACGGAGATGATCTCATGCTCGACCTTCCGATTCCGGTGGCCGATGCCGTGCTCGGGACCGAGGTCGAGGTACCCACGATGGACGGCTCGAGTCGACTGCGAATTCCGGCCGGCGTTCAATCCGAGACGGTCCTCCGCCTCCGAGGAAAGGGCCTGCCGCGATTCCAAGCGCACGGGCGCGGAGACCAGCTCGTGCGTGTGCGCGTGGTGACCCCGACCCAGGTGTCGTCCGAGGAACGCCGACTCTTTGAGCAGCTGCGGCGGCTTCGCGATGAAGACGTGGGCCGTAGGGGCCCGTTCGATCGGTTCCGAAATCCCTAAGGCGAAGGTACGCCTGCGAGGTACGATACCAGTTTGATCATGCCGTAGAAGGCGACCAGCGCCCCCACGACCGTCACAATGGCCAGCGCATCCCGGAGGAGCAGCCCTTTCGCATCGAGTTCGGGCGCGACTTGATTCATGGCGACCTGGTCTTGCAGAATTTGTATCTCCTCCGGTGTCGAGCGGCGGAGAAGATATGAATCGCTTCCGGCCCGGGAATCAAGAATGTGAATCATTTCTGGTAACGGGCCAATTCGCCAACCATTATCCGACCGGCTCCGTTTCCCTCCTCGCGGATGCAGAAGGTCCTCGGGATCCTGACGGAGGATTTCCGCCTCTATCATGACCTGGTCGCGGCCTTGAAGGCGCGAGACCTCCCGTTCGTGAGCCTATCTTTCTCCCGTCGGATCCCGGACTCCGTCGGTGCCGTGCTGACCTCTCCGGCAGAGGCCGGACGGATTCGACTCCGTCGTGTCGTGCCCGTCGACGACATCGACTCGTCCATCGCCAAAGCGATTCAGGTCCTCAAGGGCAAGTCCGCCTGGACCGAGCTGTGGATTGGAATCGATCCTGGTCGAGAGCCCGGTGTCGCGATCATCGGGGATGGCGAAGTGATCGACACGCGGATTGCGGCGAGTCCCGAAGCCGTCGCCTTCCACGTTCGTCAGGCGACTCGCACATTTCCGGCAAAGGAGGCCCGGATCCGGATCGGCCACGGCGACCCGACGAACCGCAACCGGATTCTAAACGCGCTCTCCCGGGACGCCTTACCGGTCGAGATCGTCGACGAGGCCGGCACGACGCGCCGTACGCCGCAGCCCGATGTCGACGCGGCGATTGACATCGCACGCACCCGCGGCCATCGAGTCGAGCCGCCTTTCGAGGTCCGGCCCACTCCGGGCGAGGTGCGGGAAATCCAGAGGCGGTCCCGTCTCCAGAGCGGGGGGATTGTCACGATTTCCTCCGATCTTGCGGGGGCGGTCGCTCGAGGCGACCTTTCCCTCGAGGACGCGATCGCACGGGCCCGTCGCCAGGGCCGTCGATTAAAGCGCTAGCGAATAGCGGGACTCCAATTCCTTGCGCCGCTTGAAGTACATCTCCTCGGCGATGTCGCCCGCGGCGAGTTTCGCTTCGAGGGCCTCGAGCTCCCGGGCGAAGTCCGCCTTAAACGCGCCGGTGTATTCCTTCACGACCCGCTCGAGCAGGTCGAGCAGGTCCTTTCCTCGCTGCGTCACCTGGTACACGATCCGGGGTCGACCGTTCGGCGGGAAGATCGCTGCGCGGTCCACCAACCCCCATTGGAAGAGTTCGGCCAGCTGCTTGTCAACCGACGTGCGCCGAATCTTCAGCTTCTTCGCGAGGTCCTCCGGGTGATCGAAGCCCTGTTGAAGCAACCAGAGGATTTGGCGACGTGTCTCGGAGGCGGCGATTCGAATCAACTCCAGGGGCTCCGGCATCCTGGCTCGCGAGTCGGTTCGGCGTACTTCAACATTCTTCCCGTCATCATCGAACGTCGTCTCCCAGGAAGGAGAGGATGTCGGCACGACGGCGGACGATCTCCTTCGGAGCCGCGAGGCTCGCATAAATAACGCAAGCCCCATCGACTCGTTATGTTCGGAAACAAGTCCGCCGGATTGAAGGAAGTGGTGACCTCTCTCTCTTCGCCCAACCAGGACACGATCGGGAAAAAGCCGTCGACGAAGTGGACGAATCCGCGATTGAGGGTGGATCTTCGTTCGCGAGTGCTCACGGAAACCTATTTCGCGCTCATGCGGCCTTTCCCGGGGCTGCGATGAATCGCAAAGACATCCTCCGAAGGCTCGAGGAACGCCTCGCGCGGGGTGAAATCGGCGAGAAGACCTACTTGGAGATCAAGGCCCGATACGACTCCGAGCCCGAAGAGCCGGAGGAACCCGGGCGGTCCGCTGAACCCATCTCCGACCTGGGGGCGACGATCAGCGCGGCCGTAGCCGACGCGACCGCCGACGCGACCCGCGCCGCGGGCGAAGCCGCTCGGGCGGTGGGCGATGCGATGCGCGCCATGGATTTCTCAGGGACGGGCACGCAGTTGAGCGACGAGGCGATCAAGATCGTCGGCAGCGGCGTCGTCACCGGCAATCCGGTGAAGACCGTCGAGTTCCGCTCCGCGGGTAGCGCGCGGGTCCAGGGCTCGCTGATCGCCGAGGTCGCACGCGTTGCGGGCAGCTGCAACTTCGAGGGAGACGTCCACGTGGAAGAGTTCCGATCTGCGGGATCGGTCCGCATCGCGGGGAACCTGACCGCGGAGGAGGTTGAGGCGAGCGGCTCCCTGCAGGTGAGCGGAGGAATCCGTGCAGAAGGGCTGTCGTCGAGCGGCTCCCTGCAGGTCAGCGGCGACGTGGAGGCCGAGGAATTCCGATCCAGCGGTTCCGTTCGCATCGATGGCGGCCTGAAGGCCGAGGAGGTCCACATCGATCTCGGAGGGACGTCGAAGATTGGGGCGATTCGGGGGGAGGAGATCCGGGTCAAGGCGACGGGCGGCTTCTTCCGAATCCGCGGGGAATTGACCGCGGACCGGATCGAGGGTGAAGAGATCGAGCTCGAGGCTACGTCGGCGGCCTACGTGAAGGGGGAGGACGTGGTCATCGGACCCCATTGCAGGATTGAGGTCGTGGAAGCGGGCAATTTGAGGGTCCATCAATCGAGCGAGGTCCGCGAGCGCCGAGGCGCCTCGTGACCCCCCGGGATGCTAGTAACATACTTGTCTCGCAACGTAGTAACGATTATCGTCCCGGAATCTTGATATAAGCCGGGGGAGTTCGAAGTCCCGTGCCTGATCGAATTGTGCTGAAAGTGGCGGAAGCGCCGCAATCAGACGTCGGTCTGGGCCGCGCTCGCGTCGACACGAAGACCCGTGTCGCGCTCGGCGTTGACGTCGGGGAAATCATCCAGATTATCGGGAAGAAGTCGACCGCCGCGAAGCTGTTTCGTGTGATGCAAGAGGACGAGGGCAAGGGCATCATCCGCATCGATGGACTGGTCCGTCGGAACGTCGGCGTGAGCTTGGGCGACAAGATCGAGGTGCGGAAGGCCGAAGTCCTCCCGGCGGAGCGGATCACGATCGCACCGATCATCAGCGAGGGTCACAAGATTTCCTTCGGTCAAGGGATTGAGAACTTCGTCAAGCGGGGGCTACTCAAGCGGCCTCTCAACAAAGGCGACGTCGTGATTGTCCCGGGAATCGCGCTCATGGGAGGCGCCCTGCCTTTCATGGTCATCAGCACCGCCCCGAAGGGCATCGTCCAGATCCAGGACGACACGATCATCGAGATGAAAGAGGAGCCCGTGCGAGAGGGCGAGGTCCTCACGCCCACGGTCACCTACGAGGATATCGGCGGACTCAAGGAAGAGCTGATGAAGGTATTATGGCCAGAGCGAAGAGCGTCTTCGCGAGAAGTTCGAAGAGGCTCAGAAGAACGCCCCGAGCGTCCTGTTCATCGACGAGCTCGACTCGATTGCCCCGAAACGCGAAGAAGTGACGGGAGAGGTCGAGCGGCGGGTCGTCGCGCAGCTGCTCACCCTCATGGACGGCCTTTCCGGGCGCGGCCAGGTCATCGTCATCGGCGCGACGAACCGGGACGAGGCGATCGATCCCGCCCTCCGCCGACCCGGACGCTTCGACCGGGAAATCGAGATTGGCGTGCCCGATCGAATGGGTCGGAAGGAAGTCCTCCAGATTCACACGCGAGGCATGCCCATCGAGGGCGCGGAAGAAGAGCGGGACGCCCTCCTATCCGAACTCGCCGACGTATGCCATGGCTTCGTCGGGGCGGACCTCGCGGCCCTAGCGCGGGAGGCCGCGATGAAAGCGCTTCGTCGCTACCTTCCCGAAATCGACCTGGACAAGCCGATTCCCGCGGAGACGCTCGAGAAGATGCGCGTCACGACGGACGACTTCAAGCAGGCGCTCAAGGAGGTCGAGCCGAGCGCGATGCGGGAGGTCCTCGTCGAGGTGCCCCGGGTGAGCTGGTCCGACGTGGGCGGCCTCGAGGACGTGAAGATGAAGCTGCGCGAGGCCGTCGAGATGCCCCTGAAGGATCCGGAGGCGTTCAAGCGGATGGGCATTCGCCCGCCCCGCGGCATCCTCCTCTACGGGCCACCGGGCTCCGGGAAGACGCTCCTCGCGAAGGCCGTCGCGACGGAGTCCGAAGCGAACTTCATCTCCATCAAAGGCCCCGAGGTCATGTCGAAGTGGGTCGGCGAATCCGAGAAGGCGGTGCGGATGATTTTCAAAAAGGCGAAGCAGGTCGCCCCTTGCATCGTCTTCCTCGACGAGTTGGACGCGGTCGCCCACCTGCGCGGGTTCGACACGGACAGCGGCGTGAGCGAGCGGGTCGTGAACCAGCTCCTGACCTCGATGGATGGGCTCGAAGCGTTGGAGGGGGTCTGTGTGATCGGAGCGACGAACCGTCCCGACCGCCTGGACCCTGCGATGCTGCGGACGGGTCGATTCGACCGGATCTTGCTGGTCCCGACGCCGAACAAGGACGCCCGCCTCGCGATCCTGAAGGTCCACACGAAGACCATGCCCCTGGACGGGGTCGACCTGGAGGACCTCGCGATCGATTTGGACGGATATTCCGGGGCCGACATCGAAGGGCTTTGCCGGGAAGCCGCGATGATCGCCCTTCGGGAGTCGAAACACGCGAAGAAGGTAGCGATGTCCCACTTCCAAGAGGCCCTGAAGGTCGTGCGGCCCAGCATCGACGGGGATACGATCAAATTCTACGAGGAGTTCGACAAGAAGTTCAAGAAGGGCCTGGAGCGCGGTCGGCGGGAAGAGAACATCCTCTACCGTTAATCTCCGGCTGAAGGGACCTTATAATCTCCGAACAGCCTTCGGTGGCGGCAGATGCGTCCATCGACCAATTGGAGGATGCGCTGGCGGGCCCGGCTCGAGCCCGTCCTCGCCCTCGGGCCTTCGCGTCTCGCACTCCTCGTCGGGATCTTCTTCGTCCTCCTGTCGCTCTTCCTGCCGTTCTGGACCCTCTCCGAGCAGACCGGGACAAGACAGGAAATCCATTCCTTTTCCTGGAACACCTTCGCGACCGATCGATTCGACGACGGCTCGTGGAGCGGCACCACCATCCTCCCGTACCGCTCCCCCGGAGTCGCCTATCCGACCGTCGCCGTCGTCGCTGGCAACGTGTACGTCCTCCAGGTGGTCTATTTGCTGATCCTCCTGGCCATCCTCGGCATGTTCCAGTTGGGCTTCTCGCGGTCCTTGCCGACCCTCAGCCTGCTGTTCCTCAGCTTGATCGTCCTCACCGGGGCCCTCTTCGCGCTGTTCTATCCCCTCGTCGGGATTCCGGCCGCGGCGACCACGGATGCGAGGTTCTTCGCGGTCAGCGGTTTCTGGGGGACCGCCCTGGAAGCCGGGACTTCGTGGTCCTGGGGTGCGGGCCTCGGATGGTGGACGCTCCTGGTCGGTGTGATCCTGGGCATCCTCGGAGCCGTCCTGCCGTACCTGAAGAGCGTGAGGACGATGGCACTCTCCCCGCCCGTCGCGATTCCGCCGTCCCCCTAGGGCCGGGCAATCGGGTCGGAATCTTCAAATAGCGCGCGTCAGATGTCTGTCTGACAAAGGGATGGGATCCCGTCGTGGCGGTGCCACATGGGGCCCTTGCCGATGCGGGTGATGGGATGAAGAAGTTTGCCACCGAGCTCCGGGGCAAGACCGTCATGACGAACGACGGTCAGATCCTCGGGACGATTGAGAACTTCGTCGTGAACACGAAGAACGGAAAGCTGTCGGACGTCCTCGTCCTTCCGGCCGAGAATGTGCCGACGAAGAAGATGAAGACGGACCCCGAGGGACGCCTCATCCTCCCGTTCCAGGGCATGCGCGCCGTGAAAGACGTCGTCGTGATGAACCTCTAGCCAACGTTCAGGTCGACATCCGGCGGCACATCAGGCGGCTTTCGACCCTTCCAGAGCGCGGAGCGCCCGCCGAAGGTTCTCCGGCTCTTCCAGCAAGGCCGCGATGATGGCTTCCATGAGGGCTGCTGTCGACCAGACTTCCGTCATCACGTCCGGGTCCTTCCCGAACGACCATTCGACCGATGTCCCTTCCATCAATCACGACACCGTCGACGAATCCGTTTGGGAGCCGTTGACTTCGACCGTGAACACGTACGTGAACGAAGGCTCGTCGAGAGGGTCGATCTGGATGTCCACGTTCCAGACGAACTCGGTCCCTCCGGGGATCCGATCGACATTGTAGTACACGGCGTTGTCGAAGGTCGCTCCGAGGCGAAGGGACCGTAGATAGACGTGCAGGTGGTCCATATCGATCGCGCTTCCCGAGGTCCGGATGGTCACGTTGAAGAACATCGAATTCCCGGACGCGCCGCTCTTGTCGATTCGTACGAAGGTCGCCCGCGATTGCGTGCTCAGGAAGGCGACCGAGGCCCCGAGGACGATGAACGCCACGATGACGACCGCGACGATCACCAGGACCCAGGTCTTCTTGCGCTTCGGAGGCGGGGGCGGCCAGTAGGGCCAGGGAGTCGAAGGCGCCCCGAAGGGTGGACCGGTCGGTCCCCCCATCGGTTCCATCGGGGAGGCCGGGGGCATCGCGGGCGGAGCGGTGGGAGATGCTGGGAGCATCGCTTCCGACGTCGATGGGGCGAGGGGACTTCCGCACGATGTGCAGAAGGCATTGCCGGGCGGGGCCGCTGCACCGCAGCGGCCACAAAACCGAGGAGTCATCGCGTCACTTCGCGATGTCCTTCAGCTTCCCCGCGAGCTCCGAGAGGTCCATTCCGGTCAGGGCCTTGACGAGGGCGGGCGCGGTCGCGGCGATGTCCACGACGCTGCCCACAAGCTGGGACGGCCCGCGTTCTCCCATGATGATCAGCTTTTGCGTGGTCTCCAGGGACTTCGCGGCATTCGCCACGATCTCCGGAAGCTTCTCGACGATGAGCTGCGTCACGGCCGCGCGACCGTACTGCTCCCAGGCCTGTGCCTTCGCGCGCATCGCTTCGGCCTCCGCGAGTCCCGTCGCTTTGATCGCATAGGCTTCGGCTTCGCCCTTCAGTCGGATGACGTCCGCTTCGGCCGTGCCTTCCTGTCGGATGCGCTCCGCTTCCCCCGCGGCCGTCCGAGCGAGCCGTTCGCGCTCGCCCTCGGCGACGAGGATGGCGCGCTCCTTCTCACCCTCTGCGGTGAGGATCAGCTTGCGCTTCTCGCCATCGGCCGTCGCGGCGACGGCGTCCGCCTGCGTCCGGGCTGGGACCACCTGGGCAGCGATTTGCTCCTGTTGCCGTCGGAGGACTTCCTGTTCCTGGACCAGGACTTCCTGCTCTTTCGCTCGGATGTCGATTTTCCGCTGCTCGACGATGAGCTCCTGCTGGCGCTTCGCGGTCTGAAGTTGGAAGGCGATTTCCTTGTTCGCCCGTTCGAGTTCGACCTGGGTCTCGGACTGCTGTTTGATGATGTCCCGGTCCCGGTGGTATTGGGCGACGTTCGCCTCCGCCTCCGCGTTCGCCTTCTCTGCCTGCTGGGCGGCCTGCGCCTCGGCGATGGTCGCCTCGCGGTTCGCGCTGGCCTTGCCCATCCGGGCGTCGCGCTTCACTTCCTCCGTCCGCTTCACGCCCAGGGCGTCCAAGTAGCCTTGGGCATCCTCGATTTCCTTGATCACGAAGGACCGGATTTCGATGCCCATGTTGCGGAGATCGTTGCCGGCCATGCCGAGGATTTTCGCTTG
>VBMR01000153.1 GCA_005878325.1 Methanobacteriota archaeon
AGCGAGTCTTCACGCTCATCGTCCGCGACATCACGTCGCGCAAAGCGGCGGAGCACACCCTGAAGGAGTCGGAAGCGAGATACCGGCAGCTGTTCGAGGGGTCGGAGGACGCCATCTTGAGCAAGGACCCCGAGGGCACGATCAAAAGTTGGAACGCGAGCGCGGAACGGATGTACGGATACACGAGCGAGGAAGCGATTGGCCAAAACGTCTCTATGCTCGCCCCGCCCGACAAGTCGGACGAACTGAAAGGGATCCTGGATGGGCTGCGGCGGGGGGAGAAGGTGGAGCATTTCGAGACGGAACGCATACGGAAGGACGGTCGGCGGATCGTGGTTTCCCTTAGCATCTCTCCGATCCGGGACGACTCGGGGACCTTCGTTGGTGCCTCGACCATCGCGCGGGACATCACGGAACAGAGGCGGGCGGAGGAGGTTCTCCAGGCGCGCGAGGCGCAATTTAGGTCAATGATCGAAGGGGCACCCAACGGTCTGGTAGCGGTGGACGAGCAGGGTCGCATCAAGACGATCAATTCCCAGGTGGAGCAGCTCTTTGGCTATCGCCGCGACGACCTGATCGGCCAGCCGGTGGAAATCCTCCTCCCGGAGCGCGATCGCACAGAAGACCCCGATCTGTGGAACGCCTTTTGGGAGTCACCTGAGGCCCGGCCCATGAGCAATGGCCGAGACCTATTCGCCCGGCGGAAAGATGGCAGCGAGTTTCCGGTCGAGATCGGCCTCAATCCCATCGAGACACCGGAAGGCCGGCTCGTTCTCGCGTCGATCGCAGACATCACCGACCGCAAAAAAGCCGAAGTCGAGTCGTCCCGTATCGCCCAGGAATTGACGAACTTGATCGACACCGCGAACGCTCCGATCTTCGGCATCGACCGCGACGGCCGGGTGACGGAGTGGAACAGGACCGCCGCCGCCATCACCGGGTACGAGAATAAGGAAACGCTCGGCCACCGGCTCGTCGAGGAATTCATCACGAGGGAGTACCAGACGCAGGTTAAGGAAGTCCTCGATAAAGCCCTCAAGGGGAACGAAACGGCGAACTACGAATTCCCGCTCTACACCAAGAACGGCGACCGCCGCGACGTGCTCCTCAACGCGACCACGAGGCGCGACGTCCAGGGGAACATCATCGGCGTCATCGGCGTGGGACAGGACATCACCGACCGCAAAAAAGCCGAAGTCGAGTCGTCCCGTATCGCCCAGGAACTGACGAACTTGATCGACACCGCGAACGCTCCGATCTTCGGCATCGACCGCGACGGCCGGGTGACGGAGTGGAACAGGACGGCGGTCGCCATCACCGGGTACGAGAAGCGCGAGACCTTGGGCAGGAACCTCGTGGAAGATTTCATCACCAAAGAGTACAAGATACCGGTGAAGGAAGTTTTGGATAAGGCCTTGATGGGCAACGAGACCGCCAACTTCGAGTTCCCCTTGTATACCAAAAAGCGCGACCGCCGCGATGTGCTCCTCAACGCGACCACGAGGCGCGACGTCCAGGGGAACATCATCGGCGTCATCGGCGTGGGACAGGACATCACGGAAAGCAAGCGGGCGGAGCAGGCCCTGGTCGCGTCCGAAGCGAAGTTCCGCGGCTTGATCGAATCCGCGCCGGACGGGGTCTTCGTCGTCGACATGGAAGGGATGATCCTCGAGACGAACCCCGCGGGAGAACGGATGGTCGGCCGCTCGCGAGCGGACCTCGTGGGCCGTCCGCTGACGGACCTCGCCTCACCGGAACGCGTCCCGATCCTGTCCACCTACATCTCGGACCGAATCGAAGGGCGACCGCGTCCGGAGTTGCACGAGGGCCTTTGGACCGGCGCCGCGAACGAGCCGATACACATCCAGATTACCTCCCAGGTCGTCCGGACTGCAAACGCGCCCCCGCATCTCCTGATGGTCGTCCGCGATGTGTCCGAGCAGCAGGACATGCAGCGGAAGCTCGTGGAGAGCGAGCGCTGGGCCTCGATGGGCAAGCTCGCTTCCTTCGTCGCCCACGAAATCAACACGCCGCTCACGAACATCTCCCTCCTCACCGCCAGCATCGCCCGCCGCGTGAGTGACCCGGAGGCTCAGGAGCGCCTCAAGAAAATCTCGGCGCAGGGGAAGATCGCGGCGACCATCACCCAGGAGCTGCTCCGGTTCGCGCGGCCAGGCGTGATCAATCCGGTCGAAACGGACCTGAAGGAGCTCGTGCAGGAGGCGGTCGAACAGACAGAAGCTTTCCGGAAGCGGACGGTCGAGATCCGGACCGAACTCGGGCCCAAAGCAGTCGTGTGTGCGGTCGATCCGCTCCGCATCCACGAAGTGCTCGTGAACCTGCTCAAAAATGCATATGAGGCCACCCCCAAGGGGCAGGTCCAGGTCCGAATCGAGGACCGCGGACCCATCGTCGCGGTGTCCGTGGCCGACACCGGTTCCGGCATGACTCCCGAGGTCCGGTCGCGGGTGTTTGAACCCTTCTATACGACGAAGAAGAAAGGGGAAGGGACCGGCCTCGGCCTGGCCATCGCCCGAAGCTTCGTCGTGAACCACGGAGGCGACCTCACGGTCACATCGGAGGTCGGAAAAGGGTCGACTTTTACCCTCGTCCTGCCGCGGCGGCAGCCCGGCCCGCGTCCGGAGCCCCAGCCGCGGGGACGGCCCTGAGGTGGGAGTTTGTCAAGTCTTCTTGACCAAGGGAATAACCCCCGCGGCGGGATGGCCTCGGTGAGAGACGACTCCATGACTGCGCAAATCGCGTCCAGCGACCGACCGGGCATCCTGGTCGTGGATGACGACGAAGGAATCCGCGAGAACATCGTGGACCTCCTAGGGTCGGAGGACTACCGCGTCGTCTCGGCCGCGGATGCGACCGAGGCTCTGCGCGTCCTGGAATCGGAAAAAATCGACCTTCTGCTCACGGACTTCCAGATGCCAGGTCCATCCGGCGTAGAGCTGATCGAGGCCGCTCGAAAGAAGGACGCGGCCCTGCCCGTGATCCTGATGACGGCGTACCTGTACGTGTACGATCAGCTCGACGACGACAAAAAGCGCGACATCACCATCCTCCGCAAGCCCTTCGACGCGGACGAGGTCCTCAAGGTTGTTGCGAACGAATTGCGTCGCGGAGACGCCCCGGAGAACTAGCTACTTCGGCACCTTCTGCCAGTCATCTAAGAATCGCTTCAGGCCGACGTCCGTGAGCGCGTGCTGCGTCATCTTCTTCAGCACGTCGAACGGAAGCGTGACGATATCGGCCCCGAGCTTCGCCGCCTCGATCACGTGGAGCGGATGCCGGACGGAGGCCACGAGGACTTCGCAATCCCAATCGTAGTTCCGGAAGATCGGGACGATCTCGCGGATCACCTGCATGCCATCCTGGCCCATGTCGTCGAGGCGACCGATGAAGGGACTCACATACTTGGCCCCCGCTTTCGCTGCGAGGATCGCCTGGTTCGCGGAGAAGATGAGGGTCGTGTTGATCTTCACGCCTTCCGACGCCAAGGCCTTGATCGCCTTGAGACCCTCCGTCGTCATCTGGATCTTGACCACGACGTTCTTGTGGAGCTTCGCGAGCTGACGTCCCTGCTTGATCATCTCGTCCGCGGAGGTCGTCGTCACCTCGAGGCTAATCGGACCGTCCACGAGGGCGATGATGTCCTGGATCACTTCGGACCACTTCCGGCCCGTCTTGGCGACGAGGCTCGGGTTCGTCGTGACTCCATCGAGGACGCCCCATGCCGCGGCCTCGCGGATCTCGTCGATGTTCGCGGTGTCGAGGAAAATCTTGACCATTGTTGGGCCCGCCGGCCTCCGATAGCGAGGTCGGGTTAAGAACGTTGCCGGGCCCCCCAGCCTGAGGCCTTTCCTCCTGGTCCCGGCCTACATCGCGAGTCGCACGCTCGCGGCGACGACGATGCCGAGGACGACAAGGAGCACGCCGATCGCGCGAGAAAAGAGCCGCGTCCGAACGCCGAGCTTCTCCCCGAAGATGGCCACGGAAAGGCCGCCCATCCATACGAGGCTCATCGATCCCGAGATGAAGAGGACGAGCATGAACAGCCAGCAGCAGCCGATGCAATAGAGGGAATGGCGGAACCCCATGCGCAACGCACCCAAGCGGCCGCTATGCCAGTGGTGCAGGACGAATCCCGCCGGGGAGGTGCAGTGGGCCAGGCAGACCTCCTTGGTCCGGGTGACTTGCCACATTCCGGCGGCCACGAGGATCGCCGCGGGCACGTAGAGGAGCGGCCCCGCGAGCATCGACCCCATCAAGCCGAGCGCCGCGAGGGCCAGGAGGGCCACGACGCCAAACGCTCCCCAAACGATCACATACGGGATCAGGAAAAGCAACGTCCCGGCCATGTCCGCGGGCCTCACGGCCCGCCCGCCCTCGAGACGCGTCATGCCGTGATAGGCAAGGGCCATCGGCAAGGCGGACGGCAACATCATCGCGACCATCATCACGACCAAGAGGGCGAAGAAGAGGACGAGGTCACTCGACCCGATCGTCGCCGGTACGATGAGCATCATCATCGTGCCCGAAGCCGCCCATGTCACGTACCACGCGGTGCCCACGACGCCCGCGACCGCCGCCGTCACGGGCAGGGTGAGTCGCCGAAGGAGGGCGTCCGGCCGACGGAGGTCGTGCGTCTCCATCGATTCGACAGCGGGTGGCTCACATATGAACGGTGTGGAGAGTCTTAAGCCTCGAGTCAGATACGGGCTCGGGGTTTTTCTTTTGGCGAACTGGAAACTTGAGGCTGAATATATTCAGAGCTGCAACTGCGACTATGGCTGCCCGTGCAACTTCAACGCGCTCCCGACGCGTGGGAATTGCGAAGCCCTGGTCGCGTGGAATGTCCGCAAGGGCGAGTTCGACGGGACGAAATTGGACGGCGTGAAGTTCGCGTGGGGACTGTCGTGGCCCGAGGCAATCCACATGGGGAACGGTACGGCCCGGCTGTATGTCGATGCGGGTGCGACACCGGCACAGAGGAAGGCGATCGAGGAAATCACGGCAGGCAAGCACGGTGGTGGCGTCTTCGAGATCTTCCCGAAAACGTTCTCGAAGGTGCTGCCCACGAAGGTCACGAAGATCGATTTCGAGTATGGCGATGGGTACGACAGCTGGTTCAACGTCCAGGGCATCGGCGAGGTGCAGAGTGCACACATCAAGAATCCGGTGACGGGCGATGATTTCGCCGGCGAGGTCCTGTTCCCCGGAGGCATCAATTTCAAGCGGGCCCTGGTGACGTCCGCCGCGAAGTGGTCTCTGAATGACGCGCCGTTTCGAATGGGATACGAGAACCGGGCCGGATTCGCGACCGTGACCACTTACTCAAACGGAGGACCCATCACGAGCGATCCGTCCTCCCGCGGGAGTGCCACCGGAGGCGCTCGGGGAAAGAGTGCGAAGCGGACAGGCCGCTGACCTTCGTCATCGCTCTCGTCTCCCGAATCGCGAGGGAACGTTCGCTCCCCCGGCCGGAAGATTCCAACCGGGCGGGAGAGGATGTCCCCCGAAGGGCGGGAGAACCTACTTATTCCCCCGGACCGTGCGGACCGCCCGCATGGGTGAACCCGCGACCCTGTGGCGCCACCGGGACTTCCTCCTCCTGTGGACGGGGCAATCCGTTTCGCGGGTCGGAGACCAGTTCACCGGCCTCGCCGTGCCCTACATCGCCGCGTACCTCCTCGGGGCCGGCCCGGCCGAGATGGGGCTCCTGGCCTCTTGCACCTCGCCTACCTCTACGTCTTCGGATTTTTCATCGGCGTGTTAACCGTCTTCTTCGACGTCGCATACCAGGCGTACCTGCCCGCGCTGGTGCAACGCGCGCAACTCGTCGACGCGAACAGCAAGCTGGAGACGAGCAACACGATCGCCTCCTTCGCGGGCCCGTCGATTGCGGGACCGATCATCGACCTTTTCCGGGCGCCCTTCGCGATGCTGTTCGACGCAGCCTCGTTCTTCTTCTCCGCCGGCTCGCTGGCCGCCATCCGAGTCCGAGAGTCGATCGTGCCGCGGTCGCCGAGCGAGTCCGTCCTCGGTCAAATCCTGGAGGGGCTCCGGATTGTCGGCGGGGACCGTCGGTTGCGATACATCGCCGCGTGTACCGCTTGGTCGAACTTCTTCTCGAGTGCCGTCTTCTCGGCCCTGTTCTTCCTCTTCCTGAAGGAACTCGGCTTCATCGCGACGACGATCGGGCTCCTGTTCGCAGCGGCATCGGTCGGCGGGATCGGAGGCGCCCTGGTTTCGGGCCGAATCGCGAAGCGGATCGGGGTGGGCCCCGCCATCGTCCTCGGCGCCGCCCTCTTTTCCTTTCCCACCCTCCCTCTTCCGTTCCTCCCGGCAGGACCGATCGCCTTTGCGGCGCTGTCCGTGATGCTGGGGGTGAGCTTCTTCGGCAACCTCCTGTACAACATCAATCAGGTGAGCTTCCGTCAGGCGATCGTCCCCGTCCGACTGCAGGGACGTCTGAACGCGACCATGCGGACGATCGTATGGGGTACCTTGCCTCTCGGCGCACTTACGGGAGGGGCCCTCGGCGAAGGAATCGGATTGCGTTCCGCCCTCATCGTCGCCTTGTTCGCGGGCACCATCGCGTTCCTCTTCGTCCTCCTTTCGCCGGTCCGAGGGATCCGCGAAATGCCCGAAGCCGTGGCCTAGCGGAACATCAGTTCAGTCGAGGGCGAGTCTGTCTGAGATTCGCTATCAATTGCGAAACAACGTGTTCCAATCGAACACACGTGAACCGCACCCATTGAAACCGACCACTAGGGTCGGGCCCCGCAAACCCACCCGGTGGTGCACGAAAATGAGACATCCCCTGTCCGACGCGGTGACCGGCTTCCTTCTTGGGATCGCCTTCATGCTCATCCTCATCCAGATGTGGGGCCTCACCTGGGTCCGTGTCATCGCTCCCGGCTGGTCGCCCGGGATCTAGGCGCCTCGAGGACCCGAACCGCTACACGCGCCGCCCTCGGCGCTTCATCACGTCGTGGGCGGCCTCGACGATCTTGTCCACGGTGAGTCCGTACTTCTCGAGGAGCTCCTCCGCCTCTCCGCTCTCCCCGAACACGTCCCCCACCCCGACCATCGCGACCGGAATCGGATCGTTCGCGGCGACCTCGGACGCAATCGCGGCCCCGATCCCGTGGACGGTCGTGTGCTCTTCCGCGGTCACGATCCCGCCCGTCTCGCGGGCGGCCCGATCGATCGTCGCGCGGTCGAGCGGCTTGACGGTCGCGAGGTTGATTACCCGCGCGCGAATCCGTTCCCGCGCGAGGACGTCCGCGGCGTCGAGGCATCGCGCGACCATGAGCCCGCATCCGACCAGGGTGACGTCCGAGCCGCCCCGTAGGGTCTGCGCGGCCCCGATGCCGTGGACCGTCGTGTGCTCTTCCGCCGTCACGATCCCGCCCGTCTCGCGGGCGGCCCGGTCGATCGTCGCGCGGTCGAGCGGCTTGACGGTCGCGAGGTTGATCACCCGCGCGTGAATCCGTTCCCGCGCGAGGACCTCCGCGGCGTCGAGGCATCGCGCGACCATGAGCCCGCATCCGACCAGGGTGACATCCGAGCCGTCCCGCAGGGTCTGCGCGGCCCCGATCTTGAAGCCGTCCTCCGGCATTGTGACGGTCGGCACATTCGCGCGGGAGAACCGGCAGTACACGGGACCCTTCATCGCCGCGGCCGCGTCCACGCACTTCGCGGTCTCCGGACCG
>VBMR01000154.1 GCA_005878325.1 Methanobacteriota archaeon
TTCCGGAGCGCGGACAAAGGAGCGACGTGGTCCTCGGTCGACGCGCTCAACTATGCGTCCGGCCGCGAGAAGTGGAACCCCGGAGGCGGGGGGCTTTGCCTACACACGATTCTCCCATACCCGGGGGATCCCCGGCGGATGCTCGTCGGGATCTCCGCCGCGGGGGTCTTCGCCACGAACGATGGCGGCGAATCCTGGCGGATGTACGATCGCGGCATCCGCTACGGCGGCAAGCCGAAGGTCTTCGAGAAGGAGGACATGGCCACCTGCGTCCACAAGATGGTGCGCGACGCCCGAGACCCGGCCGTCGTGTACCAGCAGAACCACATGGGGATGTACCGCCGGAAGCGCGGCGACGCCGCGTGGTCGATTATCGAAGAAGGCCTCCCGGTTTCGAAAAGCAGCGGAGGGACGTTCGGCTTCCCGCTCGCGGCCCATCCGCACGACGCCCAGACGGCGTACGCGATCCCCTTGGTCGGCGACTACAACCGGGTGATGCCCGACGGCGCCATGGCCGTGTACCGCACGACGAATGGAGGGAAGCAATGGTCGAAGCGCACGAAGGGTCTGCCCCAGAAGGACGCGTGGTTCACGGTCCTCCGCGATGGTCTCCGGACCGACACGAACGATCCGGCAGGCGTATACGTGGGCACGACGACAGGTCAGCTATACGCCTCGCGGGACGAAGGCGAGTCCTGGGACCTCATCGCAGACCACCTGCCGCAGGTTCAGAGCGTGGAGACGGGCGTCGTCGGCGGCCACTGACCTAGTGGCCTTCCAAGATTCGGCGGGCGTTCTCGAAGAACGCGTTCGTCTTCTTCTCCGTCGTGCCTTGGAGCAGCCGTGCGCCGACCGTCGCGATGGTCCCGCTCATCTGGACGTCCGCCGCCCACTTGACCGTCGACAGGCCGCCCGCCTCGGACACCGCGAGATTCGCAACGACGTCGAAGCCGCTCCCCATCCCGGACCCATGGACGGCCATCTGGGCGCGCTCCGACGGAACGCGCTCCTTGACGTCCGCCGACCAGGTGAAATTGCCGCGGATAAACGAGACTCCCGCCTTCACGGTCCCGCGGAAGTGGTCCGCGTCGATCACCTCGATCGTGTGCGGGTCGTCGATGCAAGGCGAGAACTCCTTCGGATTGAGGAGGAACGAGTAGACCCGCGCCCGAGGGGCTCGGACGGTGAAGGTGCCTTCGAAGTGCATGGTGAGGCCTCCGCTTCCCTATGCGACGCCCTTCTGATGCAGGATATTCCAGACCTTCCACGGCGTCATCGGGATGTCGATGTGCGTCACCCCGAGGTGCGCGAGGGCATCGACGACCGCGTTCACAATCGCCGCGGGCGCCCCGACCGTCGCGGATTCGCCCACGCCCTTGGCCCCCAGGGGGTGGTGCGGAGACGGGGTCGTCGTCTTCGCGGTCTCCCACTTCGGGGTCTCGACCGCGGTCGGGAGGAGATAGTCCATGAACGAGCCGCCCTGGATGTTCCCGTTCTCGTCGTACTGGATCTCCTCGAGCAGCGCGGGCGCGAGTCCCATCGTCAGCCCGCCGTGGATCTGCCCATCCACGATCATCGGGTTGATGATCGTCCCGCAGTCGTCCACCGCGACGAACCGTCGGATGTGGACCTCCCCGGTCTCCTTGTCGATGTCCACGGCGCAAATGTAGCTCCCGAACGGGTAGGTCATGTTCGGCGGATCGTAGTAGTCCACGGCCTCGAGGCCCATCTCCATTCCCGGCGGGAGGTTCGTGTATGCCGCGAAGGCGACCTCCTGCATCGTCTTCGCTTTGTCCGGGACGCCCTTGACCTGGAACTTGTGATCCTTCCATTCGAGGTCGCCCGGACCCACCTCGAGAAGGTGGGCCGCGATCTTCTGGCCTTTGTCGCGGATCTTTCGAGCCGCGATCGCGGCGGCGGCCCCGGCGGTCGGCGTGCTGCGACTCGCGTACGTGCCGAGGCCGTACGGCGCGGTGTCCGTGTCCCCTTCCTCGACGGAGATGTCCTCGGACGACAGGCCGAGTTCCTCCGCAAGGATTTGCGCATACGTGGTCTCGTGTCCCTGTCCCTGGGACTTCGTCCCGAAGCGGGCGATCGCTTTGCCTGTGGGATGGATGCGGACTTCGCAGGAGTCGAACATCTTCAGCCCGAGGATGTCGAACGTGTGGGACGGCCCGGCCCCGACGATCTCCGTGAAGCTGGAAATCCCGATCCCCATCAGCTCCCCCTGCTTCCGTTTCTCGGCCTGTTCCTTTCGAAGGGCGTCGTAGCCGATGAGGTCCATCGCTTTCCGCAGGGCGGCGGGATAGTTCCCGCTGTCATATGTCCACCCGAGGACAGACTTGAACGGGAACGCCCCTGAAGGAATGAAGTTCTTCATCCGGAACTCCGCGGGGTCCATGCCGAGCTTGTGCGCGAGGATGTCGACCATCCGCTCGATCGTGAAGGCGGCCTCCGTGACGCGGAACGAGCATCGGTACGCGATCCCGCCCGGGGGCTTGTTCGTGTACACGCCGTCGACCTCGACGTGCGCCTTCTGGAACGGATAGGAGCCCGTGATGATGTGGAACAGGCCCGCGGGGAACTTCGACGGGTTCGCCGCAGCGTCCGTGTACCCGTGGTCGGCGATCGTCTTGACGCGGAGGGCCGTGAGCTTGCCGTCCTTCGTCGCCCCGATTTCCGCGGTGATGTGGTAATCCCGCGCGAACGAGTCTGCCTGGAGGTTCTCCGACCGGTCCTCGATCCACTTCACCGGCTGGCCCGTCTTGAGTGCGGCCACGACCGCGAGCACGTAGCCAGGATAGACCGGGACCTTGCCCCCGAATCCGCCCCCGAGGTCGGGCGAGATGATGCGGATCTTCTGCTCCGGCAAGCCGGTGACCATCGCGAAGACCGTCCGGATCGCGTGAGGGGCCTGGGTCGTCATCCAGAGGGTCAGCTTCCCCATCGCATCGAAGGAGGCGACGCACCCGCACGTCTCGATGGATGATACAAGGATCCGGGGGATGTACAGGTTCTCGCGGACGACGACGTCCGATGATTTCAGGGCCTTGTCCGTCCCCTCGCGGTCTCCGACCTCCCAGTGCCAGATCCGGTTCGTCTGCTCCTTGCGATCGGGCCGCAGGATGGGCGCATCCGGCTCCAGCGCCTTCTTCGGGTCCACGACGACGGGCAGCGGATCGTAGTCCACCTCGACGGCCGCGACGCCGTCCGCCGCGGCATACCGGCTCTCCGCGACGACGCCGGCGACCTCCTGGGCTTGGTACATGACCCGGTCGGTGGGGAGGACCATCTGCTTGTCCGACATCAGGGTGGGCATCCACGCGAGGTTCGCCATCGCGAGGTCCTTCCCGGTGACCACCGCGAGGACTCCGGGGACCTTCATCGCCTTCTCGATGTTGATGCTCCGGATCCGGGCGTGTGCGTAGGGGCTCCGGACGATGTCCAGGTACAGCATCCCCGGGAGCTTCACATCGTCTACGTAGTTCCCCTTCCCGCGGACGAACCGAGCGTCCTCTTTCCGCTTTATCGCCTGACCGATCCCGCCGTGGACGGTCATGCGCGTCGCCCTCCTGAAGGGCCGGCCTTCATCTTGCTCGACGCGTATTGGATCGCCTTCACGATGTTCACGTAGCCCGTGCATCGGCACAGGTTCCCCGAGATCGCGCGGCGGATCTGCTCCTCCGTGGGGCGTGGGTTCTTTTGGAGAAGGGCGACGGCGCTCATCATCATGCCCGGAGTGCAGAAGCCGCATTGGAGGCCGTGTTCCTCGATAAATCCCTCCTGGACGGGATGGAGCTTGCCGTCCGTCTCCAAGCTTTCGACGGTCCGCACTTCTCGCCTGTCCGCTTGGACAGCGAGGACGGTGCAGGACTTGACCGCCTTTCCGTCGAGAAGGACCGCGCAGGCGCCGCAGTTCGTGGTGTCGCAACCGATGTGCGTCCCCGTGAGGCCTAGGTTCTCCCGCAGGAAATGGACGAGGAGGGTTCGCGTCTCAACTGTTGCGGAACGAGGGGCCCCGTTCACGGTCACGCGGATGTTCGCGGTTGGCCCCATCTCCTCTTCGCGGGCCGCGGGCATCTCGGCGACGGCCATGTCAGGCGCCCCCTCGCGCCCGGTCTGCGGCCCGATGCAACGCCCGTCGAGTGAGGACGCCGACCATCGCCTTCTTGTATTCCGCGGGACCCCGGAGGTCCGAGGTCGGGTTCGCGATCCCCTTCGCGATCTCGGAGGCCCGCGCGAACGCGGCCTCGTCGGGTGCCTTGCCCACGAGGTGCCGCTCCGCCTCGACCGCCTTCAGGACCGTCGGTCCAACGGCCGTGAGGGCGAGCCCCGCGGCCTGGATCACGCCCTTCGATCCGATCAGAAGGTTCGCGGCGATCCCGACGATCGGGAAGTCCCCGACCCGCTTCTCCAGTTTCACGTATGCGTTCCCCTGGCCCGCCTTCGCCTTGGGGATCTCGATTTCGTGGAGCAGTTCGTTCGGCGCGAGGGCGGTGACGAACGTGTCCTGGTAAAACTCGGGGGCTGGGATCGCCCGGTTCCCCTTCGGCCCGCGGAGATGGAAGATCGCCCCGAGGGCGATCATGCAGGCCGGCAGGTCGTTCGCCGGATCCCCGTGGGACACATTGCCGCCCACCGTTCCCATGTTCCGGACGAGCGGGTCGGCGATCTCGTAGGCCGCGTCGGAGAGGATCGGATATCGCTTGTGGATCAAATCGGAATCGTTCAAGTCGTTCGTCCGGGTCGTCGCCCCGATCCGCAGGGACTTCGCGTCTTCCCGGATGAACGCGAGGTTCGGGATGCGATTGATGTCGACGAGGGCTCGCGGCTCCGCGAGTCGGAGCTTCATGACCGGGAGCAGGCTTTGCCCTCCCGCGAGGACCTTCGCTTCGCCCTCGAATCGGTCGAGGATCTGGATGGCCTCGTCGATGGTCGCGGGCGCAAAATACTCGAAACGTGGCGGGATCATCCCCAACACCTCAGTGCTACTTCGTAGCACGTCCGCATTACGCCGAGGTGATAAAGGCTTTCCCCCACGTCGCGGGACGGATCCGCGGCCGGCGGCGCGCGACGCGGTCCGGTGCGAAGCCCGTCCGGTCCTCGAAATCTCCCGGCCCCAGGAGGAGATCGAGGTGGGGCAACGCCTCCCGCATGCCCGCGGTCGCGGGCTCGAATCGAGGGTCGTCGGCGTACGGGTTCACCCAGACGACGAGATGGGACAGCCGACGGAGGTGTCGCAGGGCGCTCGACAGGCGAGCCGTTTCCCCGAGGTCCCACCCGTCGCTCACGATCACGAGGGTGGTCTCCTCGTGAATCAGTCCCCCATACCGATGGAGGAAATCCTCCAGGCACGGACCGATTCGGGTGCCTCCTCCCATCGGGCGCAGTCGAGCGGAGACCGCGCGGGCCGCATGGGCGTAGCTCCGGCCCCGCAGGGACTCCGTCACTTCTTCGAGCCTCGTGCCGAAAGCGAACGAGCGCGTCTTCCGGACGAGACGATGAAAGGCGTATACGAGGGCGAACACGTTGGCTTCGTGCTCGCGCATCGAACCGCTCACATCCCAGAGGACCACGAAATCCGCCCGACGCTTCTTCCGCTTCCGGAATCGAAACTCGACCCACTCGCCGCCCTG
>VBMR01000155.1 GCA_005878325.1 Methanobacteriota archaeon
TGCCATCGACTGCCGAAGATGACCGAGGAGTCCAGGTCATCGACCGCCGCAGTCGCATGCTCCACGAAAGAGTGGATTTCTTTGCGGGTCGCTGACTCCACGAAAGATTCTAAGGTGGCCACGAACAGCCGCGAACGAGGCCTTGCGCGCATTGGAGCGTGCTCGGTCGTAAGGACGACCGTCGATCCGGAAGAACCGCGCCTCGCGTTCGCCACAGGGCCGTAGGATTCTGGGTACGGACCAAAGGCTAGCAAGACCGACCCTTTCCGGAGGACCGCGCGCGCCATCCGAGAGGCCCGGGCGACATATGCCGCAACGAGGGTTGACCCAGATGCGCGGGACTTCCGCGGCGTCACTTCGACCGGCAGGAGGTCGAACGGGACGCCGTTCGCGATCGCCCGCGTCCGCAACACGGATCCGATCGCCTCGAAGTACGGATAGGGCGGGGACGGATCACGGAGCGCGGGGGCGTCCGTCGTCACCGACCCGGGTCGATGCTTTTCCCAGGCGCGGTCGACGAAGGCGGCGGTCTTCAGGAGGTCGCGGACGATCATCTCGAGGGTTTGAGAAAAGCATTCCCCGAGGTGAATGTCCCGCCACAGAAAGGCATCGGGGGCGGCCGCACGCCACCATTCGGCGGCGATCCGTTCCGTCTCCTGTTCGATCGCCTGCGCGTCCGCGGACCCAATCAGGTTCTCGGGCCGCTCCGCCCTCGGATGGCGAGAATCGGACCACACGCCGGGTCGAAGGGGCACGACGAGCGCGTCCGATGGGAGGCGGCGCAACGTCTCTGGATGGACGACGAAGGCGAGAGGCGCGCGTGCCATCCGGTCGTGTGAGAACGTTCCTCCCAACTTATACGTTCCCCCGCGCAGACGGCGCGGTCGATGCCCAGAACAAGTTTATGCCATCCGGATATTCTCGACGGCGATGGCCATGGCCGTCGATGACCTGACGATCCTCGTCACGGGAGGCACCGGATCCTTTGGCCAGAAGTTCACGGAACTCGTCCTCGCGGATCACCGTCCCAAGGCCATCCGCATCTATTCTCGGGATGAGTGGAAGCAAGTCCAGATGCAGACGCGTTTCAACGATCCGCGGTTGCGGTTCCTCATCGGGGACGTCCGCGATCGGAACCGATTGTCGCGGGCGATGAACGGAGTCGACGTTGTCATTCATGCCGCGGCTTTGAAGCAGGTGCCGGTCGCGGAGTACAATCCAATCGAGGCGGTGCGGACGAACATCGAGGGCGCCGTGAACGTGATCGATGCGGCCATTGACAACGGCGTGTCAAAGGTCCTAGCCCTCAGCTCGGATAAGGCGGTCCATCCGGTGAACCTGTACGGGGCCACGAAACTCGTCGCGGAGAAGCTGATCGTCCAGGCGAATTCCTACAGCGGTCCCCGGAAGACCCGGTTCTCCGTCGTCCGCTATGGGAACGTCATCGGAAGCCGCGGCAGCGTCGTCCCCGTGTTCCGAGATCAGGCGAGGGCCGGGACGCTCATGCTCACGGACGAGCGGATGACCCGGTTCTGGATCACGCAGGAACAGGCGGTCCGTTTCATCCTGGGAAGCCTGAACCGGATGCAAGGGGGAGAGATCTTCGTCCCGAAAATCCCGAGCATGCGGGTCGCAGACTTGGCCCGGGCGATCGCCCCGGATGCGAAACGGAAGGTCACGGGAATCCGACCCGGCGAGAAGCTCCACGAGACCCTCCTGACGGAAGAAGAGGCCCCGCACTCGAAGGAGTTCGAGGACCAGTTCGTGATCGAGCCGGAACATCCGTTCTGGTCCCACAAGACCCTCCGAGTTGGGAAGACGCTCGCCGCGGGCTTCCGCTATACGAGCGATGGGAACAAGACGTGGCTCTCAGTCGAAGAACTCAAGGAGATGCTGAAGGCCCTGTGAGGCGCGACACGCCCCGGATCGTGGCGATCATCCAGGCGCGGACCGGATCGACTCGGTTGCCGGGGAAGGTCCTCCTCCCCCTCGCGGGAGAGCCGATGCTCGCCCGAGTCGTGGGCCGCGTGAGTCGGGCCACACGGGTCCATTCGGTGGCCGTGGCGACCACGGAATCTCGCCGAGACGAAGACTTGGTCGTCCTCTGCACGTCACGCGGCTGGCCGGTCTTCCGAGGCAGCGAGGTTGACCTCCTCGATCGGTACTATCGCGCGGCCTCCGAGTATCGCGCCGACGTGGTGATCCGGGTCACATCGGACTGCCCACTCATCGACCCCGGCATCATCGACCGTGTCGTCGAGGAATTCGAGCGGCAGCCCTGCGACTACGCGAGCAACACAATCGAGCCTCGGACCTTCCCCCGCGGCCTCGATGTCGAGACGATCGGCTTCCGGGCGCTCGAACGCGCGTGGCGCGAGGACAAGGACCCGGCGTGGCGGGAACATGCGACTCCCTACATCTACCGGCACCCGGAGATCTTTCACCTCCGGTCGGTTCGGAACGACCGCGATCTCTCATCCCATCGTTGGACCGTCGACACGCCGGAGGATTACGAGCTCGTGCGGCGGATCTATGACCATTTCCGCGAAGACGGGTTCCGCTGGACCGAGGTCCTCGCCCTCCTCGACGAACATCCCGATTGGTTCGAGATCAATCGCCACGTTCAGCAGAAGACCGTCCCGTAGCGGGCGCTGTCCGCCGGGCGTTCCCGCCCCGGGCTGCAAGGGCTTCGTATGCCTCGACGAGACGCTCCGAGTTCCGACTCCAGTTCGCGCCGTCTTCGGCCAGGGCGCGGTTCGCGCTCGACATGCGTCGTCGGTCGGCCGTCGACTGTTGTGCGGCCTCCACAAACCGATCGGCGAAGGCCCGGGCATCGGTCGGCGGAGCGAGCCACCCATTCGTCCCGGGAACAACCCACTCCCGATTTCCTGGGATGTCACTCACGACCACGGGCAGGCCGGTCGCGAGCGCCTCGAGCAGAGACACCGAAGTGCCGTCCGAGCGGGAGGCGCTCGAATACAGGTCGGATGCTCGGAAGAAATCCCTCATGCGGTCGTGGGATATGACGCCTGCCGCGTGTACGACCCGTGAGAGATTGCGTTCCTTGATGAAGGCATGAACCTCGTCCCTGAGCGAACCGGAACCCAGGAGCACGAGCCGAATTCGGGGCTCCGTTTGATGCGCGTCCGCGAACGCCTCTAACAAGGGCAGGGTTCAATAGACGGGCTCCCAGGACCGGGTCGAGAGGATCAAGAATCCGCCGCGCCACCCCGGGCGGTCCCGCAGTCGCAACGTGTCGGGACCTGGCGCGAACCGATCAAGATCGACGCCCCAGGGGAGGACGACAATCCGTTCCGTCGGATACGAGATGATTTCCTGGGCCTTCGCCCGCACGACTCCGTTGTCGCAGAGCAGCAGATCCGACGACTTCAGGGAGAGGGACGTCGCCCGAAGCCATTCCTCGCCCCGGTCCATGAGGAGGTCCGAGCCCCAGGACATGAGCAGGAGCGGATGGAACCCCGACAGGGCCACAAGGTATCCGGTCGTCGGAACGGGACCCGCGTGGACCACATCGGGACGAACGCGCCGCAAGATCTCCTTGAATGCGGGAACGAGGCGGGTCATGTCCCGCGGCTCCCGGGCCGCCCCTACTCCGGAGGGCCAAGGCACGAGATGGGCGCCTTCCGCCGGGTCCAAGGAGGGATTCGTGAGGCCCGCGTCCGCGGTTCGGAGGAACCACGCCTGGTGGCCGGAGTCAACGATTTTTCGCAAGAAGCGCAGGTCGTGCACCGTGGTGTCTTCGCTGACGTACAGGATCCGCAGGCGCCTCAGCTCCGAGATTCCACGATCGCCCAGCGGAAGTGGTCTCCCGATCGGAGGTCCTGCTTCAGCCGTTTGCCGAGGACCCGATCCAACTCGTACGGGAAAATCCCGTCCGTTGGCGCTGGGCGCAGGACCACGATGTCGTCGCGGGCGAGGACCGTCCCCGCCTTCAGGTCCTTCGCGGCCCGAAGGCACCGCCGCTGAACGATGTACGTTTCCCGCTCGTTCTCCGCCACCTCCTTATCCGAGCGGCCGAGCGCGAGCTCCAGTTCCCGCGTCCGGTCGACCATGTCGCGCCATTCCGTGGGGGTCATGGAGAATGGATGGTCGGGACCCGTCCGGCTCCGATCATCCGTGAAGTGCTTTTCGACGACCCGTGCTCCGAGGGCGACCGCCCCGAGGGGCGCGGCGATGCCAGGCGTATGATCCGACAGCCCGACGACGACCTCCGGGAACGCGGCCCGATACGAGTCCAAGACGCGAAGATGAACGTGTTTGAAGCCCTCGACACTGCCCGTGTAGTTCGTGTTGCACTGCAGGAGGACGAGGGCGGGATTCACCGCGAGGATCGTCTCGACGGCCCGTTTCACGTCCGCGAAATCCGAGGCCCCGGTCGACAGGATCACCGGCTTGCCTTTGCTCGCCACCTTCCGAAGGATCTCAGGCCAGGTGATGTCTCCCGACCCAATCTTGAAACATGGTATGAACGGATCGAGCATGTCGACCGCCTCCAGGTCGTAGGGAGCGGAAAAATATTCGATCCCGGCCCGGTCGCATTCTTCCTTCAAGGTCGGGGTCCACTCCCAGGGAAGGCTCGCGTCCTGGTACACCTCGAAGACGGATTTCTTCCACTTGGCCTGATGGGAGAGCGTCTTCCCGAGGGATTCAAACCCACGCTTGCTCACGATCTCGGTAGCGCGGAAGTTCTGGAACTTCGCCGCGTCCGCCCCGGCCTCCGAGGCCATCCGAATCAGCTTCTTCGCTCGGTCCAGCGTCCCATCGTGGTTCGCCCCGATGTCCGCGATGAAATAGGTCGGCGCGTTGTCGCCCACCCATCGCGCTCCGATCTTCACGCGCGGCATGACGTCAGCCTCCCCCGTACCCTTTCAGCTTCGCGACGACCCCGGAATCGCGGTCGCCCTTGAACCGGCGGAGTCCCGCATCGACGGAAGGCATCGGTGTCCCGAGGGCGTGCGCCGCCTTGTCCGTTCGGAGAGAAGTGTTTCGAGGACGCGGCGCGCGAAGACGTGCGTCGGCGATGGGGATCGGTCGAATGGACTGCGCGGGGTGACCAAAAACATTTGCCACTCGTGTCGCGAATTCGTACTTGGTTAATGCCTCGGAGCCCGCGACGTGGTACAGGCCCTCGAGCGACCGGTCCATCATGTCCAACAGGATCTCCGACAGGTGAGTCGCGAGGATCGGCGTGAAGACGACATCGCTGAATCCGGGGACCTCATTCCCGGCCTCGAGGCGTCCCAGGATCCACTCCGCCAGGCTCTGCTTGGGCTGGATGTTCCACCCATAGATGTTCGTGCGGATGACCAGGCTCGACGGGAGATCGGCGAGGACGGACGATTCGGCCGTCCGCTTCGTCGAACCATAGACGTTTACGGGGGCCGCGGGGTCCGTTTCGCCGTACCGACCGGTGCGCCCATCGAACACGGCG
>VBMR01000050.1 GCA_005878325.1 Methanobacteriota archaeon
GCCTGGGATGGGAGAGTTGCACGGTGAACACGCCCAACGTCGTGCGCAACGCCACGGGAGTCCTTTGGATGTATTACACGGGGTCCGATTGCTATTCCGAGAGCATCGGGGTCGCCGTGTCGTCTTCCTATGCCGGCTTCACCCGGATCCAGAGCCCGCCGGTCCTCAATCCCGGGCCCTCGACCTGGGATACCTCTCTGGTCCGTTTTCCATCCGTTGTCTTCGGATCGATGGATGAGATGTACTTCGGAGGCCGCGACGGTAGCACGTTCGGCCTCGGTTTCGCGTACTCCGAGGATGGGCTCACATGGACAAAATCCGTCCGCAACCCGTTCCTCCGAGGTGGTCCGGGTCCCGCGTGGGATTCGGCGGGCACCGTTGGGGGACAAGTCTTGAACGATCCAACGGGCGCGCGGCTGTACTATACCGGCTCGGACGGATCCAGGATCCAAATCGGCCTCGCGACGAAGGATACCACTGCACCGACATATGAGCCGGCGGGATCCTTCCTCTCCCGGATTCTCGACTCTCGCTCGAACGTGACCTTGTGGGAGCGTGCCGAGTGGAATCTCTCCCTCCCCATGGGCGCAAGCGCAACCCTCTCCGCCCGAGTTGGGAGCATCCGCACCCCTGATTCGACGTGGTCCGGGTGGACCGCATTCGCGGCAGGTGGGACCGCGTTGTCGCCAGCCGCGTTCCGCGGTAGATACTTACAATACCGAATTGATCTCAGCACACCCGCGGATGACGAGACCCCAATCGTGCGGTCCGTCTCCATCGTTTTCTCGCCATCGGGGGGCCCGCGATCTCCTTACCCCTTCTACTTTAGCGCACCGTTTCTGGTGCTCGTGCTTGTGGGAATTCCCGGAGCCGTATTGGTTTGCGTGATCATCCTCTTCCTCCGTGCCACGCGCCGTCCGCCGACTAGGTGGGGTTGAGGGAGCGAACGTCTCAGCTTGCGGAATCCCGCACACACCTTTAAGATGTCAGCCGCGGACACGCAACATCATCAACGGGGCCTGCCCCCAGGAGGAGTTAGACCCCACCATGGCTTCGAAGAAAACCAAGAAGGCGAAGAAAGGCAAGCGCTAAGCGACAGTCGCTGCCAACTCGTTGTGGAGTTTCACCTTTTTCTCTTTCCTTCTTTCGATTTCCCTCTAAGGCGCGCCGCAAGCCGTTCGTGCAAGACATCGCTCACGAGCTTCCCATCGGCTTTGCCGCGGACCCGCTCCATGACCCGTCCCATGAGGGCCTTGTCCGCCCCCTCGCCGCGGGCGGCGATGGCATCCGCAGATTCATCCAACACGGAATCGACAATTCCTTCGAGTTCCTCGCGGCTCAATCCTTTCACACCGAGCACAGAGATCGCGTCCGTCGCCCGGACGCCCCGGCGAGCCATCTCCCGCAAGATCTCCGGCATCGCTTCCTTCGCGAACCGTCCGGCCTTCAGGAGGGAGAACAGCTCGCGGAGCCGGTCCACGGGGATCCCGTCGACGTCCAGGTTCTCGCGGCGCAACTCGCCGAAGGTGTACAGGAGGACCGTAGCCACGACGCGGGCTTCGCCGAACTCGCGGGCGATCATCTCGAACACGTCGTCGACGCCTTCCTGCACGAGTTGTCGGGCCTGTTGGTCGTGGATCTCGTACTCGCGGGCCAGACGTCCAACCGTGATCTCGGGCCGCTCGGGAAGGCCTTCGCGGATCCGCTCGAGTCGCTCCGATGTCACCCGGATCGGCGGCACGTCCGTTTCCGGATACATGCGCGCTCGGCCCGGGAGGGGCCGGCTGTAGGCGGTCGTCCCGTCCGGCCGCGGTTCTCGGGTTTCCGGAGGGACGCCCTGGATTGCCGCGGCGGCCCGAGGGAGCATCTCGTCGAACGCGGCTCGCGCCCGGCCTTCTTCCTCGGCAATCAGGACGAACGCATCCTGGGCCCCGAGCTTCAGCTCGCGGCGGACCGCCTCTACTTCTGCAGGCGTGATGCCGTATGTGGGTAGCTCGTCCGAATGGAAGATGCCTCCCACCCCGGCAATGCGCGCGTGGGCCGCCAGTTCTGGACCCAGTTTGTCCTTGAGGAGGCCCGCGAACCCTGGGAAGGCCATGCCGAGGACGACGCCCCCTTTCTTCAGGGCGGAGGCGACGACCTTCGACTCGGTCCCTCGGAACAATGCCGTCAGGTCCCGGGGTTCCGAGGCAACCGATCGGACGCCGCGCCGCCGCAGTTCCGCGGCGACCTCGAGGAGCATCCGCTGGCGCTCGACCTCCTTCTCGACGAACGTCGCCATGAGCCGAAGTTCTTGGACCCCTTTGATTTCGATGCGGGCGCCTCCTTCGATTGAGACGTTCACGTCCTCGCGGATGGTCCCGATCCCACGCATTACTTTCCGCGTGGCCCTCAGGAGGGATCCGAAGGCGAGGGCCACCTCGCGGGCCTCCTCCGGGGTCTCGATGTTCGGCGTCGTCGCGATTTCGACGAGCGGGATGCCTAAGCGGTCCAGGCGATACACGACCTCGCCCTCCGCCTCGCCGAGTTTCCGGGCCGCATCCTCCTCCAGGAGGAGGGTCGGCACCCCGATCCGCTTGCCTCCCACCTCGAGATGGCCATCGAGGGCGACGAGCGCGGACCGTTGGAAGCCCGCGGTGTTGGAGCCGTCGATCACGAGCTTCCGCATGAAGTCGACCTCCGCCACGGGCTTGGCGTCCAACAGGAGGGCGATCTCCAACGCGATGTCGAGGGCCTCCGGATTGGGCAGGTGCGGCGGCTCCTCGTCCGCTTCGACGAGGCAGGAGTTCGGCGTGGCCTCATAGACGAACATGAGGCGGCGTTTCGCCTCTTCAATCGCCGCGGCGTCCACTTCACCCAGCTCGGACTGCGTCGGGCGCAGACGTCGACGGAACCGCAGGCCCCCCGGTGCATCGACCAGGCCGGAGGCGCACGCGCAGAACAGCTTGTGCGTCGCGAGCTGCTGGTGGATCTCGAGGCCGACCTTCAGGCCCAGGGCGCGGTAGTCCATCGGCCCAGGAAGCCCGCGGGCCGGGATTAAGCCTTTTCCGCCGCGGCGGGGACGCCGGCCTTCCGCAGCGTTTCCTCGAGTTCCGCGATCCGGTTCTCCGCCGTCTCGAGTTCCGCTTCGAGCAGATCGATCCGCGCCGCGGACTCCTTGAGTTCCGACCACAGGATGTGGTAGCGGCGGCTCGCGCGGTATTCCCGGAGGGGCTCGGGATCCATGGGCTGCGGCTCGCCGTCCGTCGCGAGGATGTTCTTCACGTAGAATTCCTTGTCCAGCTCAGGCATCGCGGCCGTCCGGAGGAGGAGCTGCTGCGGATACTCCCGCTTCAAGGTCGACGCCGCGCGGAGGGCCATCATGACCGCGTATTCGCCGCAGCAGTTGAAGTCCCGGGTCGGCACGTGATTCTCCCCGTGGGTCGCCCGGTGCGTCTGCGCGAGCATGTCCCAGATGCGATTGTACTCCTCCTCGGCGGCCATCGACCCTGGAAACGCGGTCGCCGCCAAAGTACCTTTTGATGGTCCCAGGACTGCGACTGGAGCCGATGGCTTCTTGACCCCCGCGCGCCACGGGGACGGCCCATGGGCCGGTTCTTCGACTTCGCGAAACGCCGGATCGTGGGGTACATCGTCACCTGGACCCTGGTCCTCTTGTTCCTCGGCATCTTCTACCGGGGAAATCCTCCGGCCCAGGCCGGCGGGTTGTTCATCCTCGGCTTCGCGTTCCTCGGGTCCCTCTTGTACACACGTCGGATGAAGCGAAAGCAGCGGGCCCGCCGGGAGGCGGAGGAACGGGCGAAGCAGATGCAGGAGGCCTATGCGATGCAGCTCAAGGCGGCGCAGGCGCAATGGGCCCAGCAGATGTGGCAAGCGCAGCAGGCACAGCAGGCCCAAACGATACAACAGACCCGCCAACCCGGCGGGCGCTAGCGGCTCGGTCCCCGATCCGATTCGCGGTACGGAGAGCGGAGGGTGCCTTCCTCCCGCTTCCGCCGGTGCTCTTTCTCGTTCTTGAGCCACGCCAGAAGTCGCGACGCGGCGCCGAAGGGCCGGAATTCGAAGATGACCTTGCCGTGCTCCGAGTCCTCCGTGTGAAGCAGGACGCGTTTGCGCTTGTGGACCACGTCGGTCGTCTCCTCGAGCGGGATTTCGTGGTAGTGCTTTCCTTTCTTCCCACTCGGCAGGTCGAGCCACTCCATGTCGAGGAGCAAGAGTCGCCTCCGGGTTTGCCAGACCCACCCCTCCCTCGGCTCGACGAGAGTCTTCTTCGCGATGGCGACGGGCTTGAAGATCGTGTACCTCAAGGCACGGTACCCGATGATCTGATCACCGCCGGTGAGGACGGGCTCGTTCGCGTCCGTGAGGACGACGCCCACCTCCCCGACCTGATCGATCTTCATTTGACCGTGCCGAACCCTGGGCGCGGGATAAGCTTAACGAGCGGACTCACACCGCGTCATTCCGCGAACTCGTCGAGTCCGATTCGGGGATTGATCTCGCCCGCGACGTTCGCGATCAGGGCGCGTGCGACCTCGCTCGGCTCGCGGGTGTGGCCCAGCACCCACATGAGCTTGACGAGGGCCGTCTCCGGCGTCATGTCCTCCGCGCCGATGGCCCCGGCCTTCAGCAGGTCTCGGCCCGTGTCGTAGACGTGCAGGTTCACTCGGCCCTGAAGGGTCTGGGTCGTCATGACCACGATGATCCCATCCTTCGTCGCCTTCTGGATGACCGGGATCAGGTCGTGAGACACATGCCCAAGTCCGGTGCCTGCGATCACGAGGCCATGGAGCCCGTGGAGGATCGCTTCGAGATCGCTCGGCCGCTGCCCGGGGTGGAAGTAGGTCAGACCGACCCGCGGGTCCAGGGCGTCGTCCACCTTCGTCGGCCCCGCGGCGCGAGGAAGGGCGTGGTCCGAAAGTTCGACCCGACCATCCGGCTGGACGCGGCCCAGGGGCGACGCGTTCAGGGATCGGAACGCGTCCCGGCGGGACGAGTGCATCTTCCGGACCTTCGTCCCGCGGTGGATCGTCGCATACGTGTCGCTCGTCTCCCCGTGCATTACTGCGACGACCTCACCGAGGTTCGTGATCCCGACCCGTGCCGCGCCGATCAGGTTCAGGGCGGCGTCCGAGGAGGGCCGGTCGCTCGACCGCTGGGCGGCGACCACGACGACGGGCCCGGTCAGGTCCCGGAGCATGAAGGACAACGCCGCGGTCGTGAAGTGGAGGGTGTCCGTCCCGTGCGGGATGACGACCCCTGCGGCACCCCCGGTCAGTTCTTTCGCGGCCTCGCGAGCGAGATGCTGCCAGTTCTCCGGTTTCAAGTCCTCACTGTAGATGCTGTAGATCACGCGCGCTCGGACGTTGCACA
>VBMR01000051.1 GCA_005878325.1 Methanobacteriota archaeon
TCCGCAAACTCGCGGATGCCCCGCGGACGATCCACCTGAAGAAGGCCTCGATCCTCCAAGAGGAAGTCTTGCGGAAGACGATGGAGGGTCAGGAACTCGTGTATCATCTCGCGGCGAAGACCTCGGTCCCGGAGAGTGTCGCGAAGCCGCAGGAATACTGGCGCACGAACGTCGAGGGCACAGTCCACGTGCTCCGCGCCGCGGCGGACGCCCACGTCCGAAGGGTCGTGTTCGTCTCCAGTGCGGCGGTGTACGGCCCCTCCCCCGAGGTCCCGAAGGTCGAGACGATGCGCCCCGCGCCCGCCTCCCCGTACGCGGTGACGAAGATGGTGGGCGAGTTCGCGTGCGAGGAGATCCACCAGCTCGCGGGGATCGAGACTGTGGTCCTGCGGCTCTTCAACGCGTACGGCCCGCGGCAGGATCCTTCTTCGCCGTACGCGGGCGTCATCCCGAAGTTCTGCGCCGCCTCGGTGAAGGGACGCGCGATCGAGATCTACGGGGACGGCGAGCAGACGCGGGACTTCTTGTACGTGGGGGACGCCGCCGAGGCCTTGGAGTTGGCGGGAGAGAAGCCCGTTGCGGGACGGATCCTGAACCTGGGCTCGGGCACGCCGACGACGGTCAACGAGGTCGTCCGGCTCCTCTCGGAGATCGCGGACTCGACGATCCGGGCGACCCGCAAGCCGGATCGACCGGGCGACGTGCGCGACTCCCTTGCGGACGTCTCGCGGGCGCGGGAGAGCCTCGGCTTCGCGGCCCGCACGTCCCTCCGAGACGGGATCGCGCGGACCCTCCAGGCGATTCGCGGGACGCCGAAAACGCGACGGTAGCCCGCGTCAGCGTCCTTCTTTCGTCAGCCATTCTTCGAACGCGTCGAAGGCGAAGGGACGCCCGAGGAACTCCTCGATCAGCCGGGCCGCGGGCTTCGCGCTCCCGGGCGCGAGGATCGTCTCCCGGTACCGACGCGCGACCGCGGGGTCCACGATCCCCTTCCCCTCCTGGAACTTCGAGAACAGGTCCTTCGCGATCACGAGGGACCACATGTACGTGTAATAGATGGCGGAGTAGCCGTTCAAGTGGCCGAAGTTGCATTGGAAGTGCGTCCCGCGGTGGAACGGGACCAGCGGGAACTGGCGGTACGTGTCTTCGAGGAACGCGGTCGGGTCGAGGTCCTTCGGGTCGCGGTTGTAGTATCCGAGGGACAGGGTCCCGAGGACGAGTTGGCGTTGCGTGTCGAGGCCTCGGGCCACGGCGTCCGCGCGCTTCAGCTTCGCGACGAACTCCGCGGGGACCGGCTCGCCGGTCTCGTGATGGTGGGCGAAGCGCCGCAGGACGTCCGGGTCGCGGACCCATTCCTCGAGCATCTGGGACGGGGCCTCGATGAAGTCCCACTCGATCCCATCGTCCGTGTTCTTCACCCATCGGCCATCCCCCGCGAAGATCGCATGGAGGAGGTGGCCGAACTCATGGAAGAACGTCTCCACGTCGAGGTATTCCATCAGCGCAGGTCCCTCCTTCGGATCCGGGAAGTTGCACATCAGCGCGGCCTGCGGGAGCGAGGCCCCGCGGATCCCGCGGATCAGGATCGAGGCGGCGGCATGGGTGTACTTGTCCTTCCTCGGATGGAGGTCCAGGTAGAACCGGCCGAGTCGCTTTGGGCCATCGAAGACGTCGTACACGTCGACGGATGGGTGCCACACCGGCACGCCCGTCACGCGCTCGTACCGCACGCCGAACAGTTCGCGGGTGAGGGCGAACAGTCCCTCCCGGACCTTGGGGAAGGGGAAGTAGGGCCTCAGGAGTTTCGAGTCGAACGCGAAGTCCTCCGCCCGGACGAGTTCGGAATAGTAGTTCGTGTCCCACGCCTCGAGGGACATCGCCCCGGGCACGTCCCGCCGCTTCCGGGCGAGGAGCCGCTCCGCGTCTTCCTTCGCGCGCTCCTCGGAGGCGGCGCGGACCTGCTTCAGGAAGTCCTCGATGGCCCGAGCGGATCCGACCATCTTGTCCTGCACGACGTAGTCGGCGAAGCTCGGGTACCCGAGCAGTCGCGCGAGGTCGTTCCGGGCCTCGATCAGGCGGGTGAGGGTCCCCTCGTTCGCGGGATGTCCGCGGTTCAGGTACTCCCGTTGGAGCCGCCGGCGGACCTCCGGGTCCTTCGCGTACCGGAAGACGGGCAACGCGTCCGGGTACTGCGTCGTGATCGCGACCTTCCCGTCGGGACCGGGCGGATGCGCCTTCACGTAGTCCTCGGGGAGACCCGCGAGATCCTCCGGGTCGAAGGGGACGGACCGCACATCCTCGCGGATCGTCCGGTCGAACTCCTGGCCGATCGCGATGATCTCATCCCGCAGCTCCTTGATCCGGGCCCGCGTCGCCTCGTCCTGGTCCACCCCCGCGAGGCGGAAGTCGCGGAGGATCTTGTGGACCGCGTACTTCGTCTCCGGATCCTCCTGCGACACGTCGAGCGTGACGAAGGCGTCGTACAGCGGCCGGTTCAGGGCCAGGTCCGTCGCGAAGCGCTCCGCCTCCTGGTACCACTTGTCCGCGGTCGCCCGGACCGCCGCGTCCGGATGGACGTCGAAGAGGAATTTCGTCTGCCCCAGGAGGTCCGACAACTCGAGGAGGAGGCGATCGTACGGGACGAGGAGGTCCTTCAGGGTCCGCGGACCCACGATCGTGAGGAGCTGCTCGAGCCGATCGCGGCAGCCCTCCAAGCCGGCCCGCGCCTCCTGGCCCAGGACGTCTGCGTTCGCGGGGAACAAGTATCGGGGGCTCGTCAACGGAGTCGTTTGGGGCTTGGGAGCACGTGTCGTGGTGGGCATGCGGCCGCGGAGGCGTCCGTGCGCTAAGTACCTTCCCCCGGGCGGACGAAACGTGGGCGTTCGACGATGGCGGCGAGCCCTCTCTTCAGATGGAGGGCTACAAATCGTCCTCGAAACCGGGGAGCGGCAAGTTGGCCGACTCATCCGACGCCAACTCTTCCGACCGCAACACATCCGAGACGCGGAAGCGATGCTGCGGCGGGACGACCGGCGGCTGCGGCTTCGGCTTCCGGGACTGGAACAGGATCACGAGGGCGAACAGGGTGATGGCGATGACCAGGAGGCCTGCGTTGACGAACCCCATCGTCTGGTCCGCGGCCTCGGGCTGCAAGCCGTTCAGGCGGGACTGGAGCTCGTCGATGCGGGCCTGCAGCGTGGCCGCTTCCTGACCCGACGAGTTGTTGAGGTTCGCCAGCTGGGCTTTCAAGGCCGCGATCTGCGCGAGCAGGTCTGCGATCTCGTCATCCACCGAGGCGCCGACGAGGGCGTGGACCGCCGCCGACCGGTGGGAGGGGATCCCTTGATCGTTCACCGCTTCGATGGAGTACCAGTACGTGCCGTTCGCGAGCCCGCGATCGGTATAGTTCGTCGACGAGGCCGCGACGGAAGCGACGATCGTGTACGACACTCCATCCGAGCTTCGCCACGCCCGATATCCGGCGACGTTCCGCTCGGGCGAGCCAGTCCAGCGGACGTCGAGTTGCCCTGTCCCGCGGCCGATCGTCGTGATGGTCGGTGCCGTCGGAGGACCGTACCAGTACTCGAGGAAGACGGCCGCGGGGGAGCCGGCGGCCTGGGTGGGGGCCGCGTAGAAGGTGCCGTTCTCGTCCGCGGTGACCACGGCGTTCTTCGTGCTGACGTTGGGGACCGCAACGAACCGTTCCCCGGACCACCGGTCCCCGCCGTCCGCGCTGGTCGCGAACGCGAGTCCGCTCCGGTTCCCCTGATCCGCGGTCCACGCAACCATCAACGTCCCACCGGATATGCCAATCGATGTGCGCGAATCCACCATGGCGTCGGCCGCATTCTGGCTCACGGTGACGGGAGGCGTCCAGGTGGCCCCGCGATCGTCCGACCGCGAGTACCAAACCTGGCTCGTCAGGCCGAGGGTATCGATCCACGCGAGGTGCAACCGGTCCGCAGGATCCGCTTGGATGACCGGGAGGAAGACGTTCGCTTTGGGACCGGAAAGGGTCCGCGGCGGCGACCACGAGGTTCCGTTGTCAGACCACGTCAAGTTGACGCTGAACTGATCCGTCGCGAAGTCGTGGTCGTCGTAGACCACGTACGCGCGGCTCCGGGAATCCGTCGTGACGGAGGCCGCTTGCACCTGGTTGTGCGGCACGCCGGTGATGTTCTGGACGCGCCCGAAGGTCGCCCCGCCGTTCGTGCTCATGGAGGCGCTCACGTTCTGCTCGGCGCTCCAGGACTGGACCCAAACGGCGAACACGTTCCCGTTTGGTGCGACTGCAAGGGAGGGCGACGTCTCGACCGCGGTGCCCCCCGCGGCGTTCGCCGGCACCTCGGCGCTCCACGTGGCCCCTCCATCCGCGGACTTGCTCACGTACACTTGGGGACTGGACCCGGAGCGGATCTCCGAATAGGCGACGTACAGGGCGCCCCCTTGGCCCATCGCCGCGGCGGGTTCGATGGCGGCGAAAACGGATCCCGCGAGCGTATTCACCCGACGATCGAAGATCTTCACCGGGACGTTGGAATCTCCGCGCGTCGCAAACTTCATCACGCTCAGGTTCGAGAGGCCGGTCGTCGTGCTCAGATTCGTGTAGAACAGGTAGAGATGCCCCGCCCGATCCGCGAAGACGGTCGCCTGTCCCATGTCGTACCCCGGGGAGAGGGACGCCGGCCCGAAGTAGCGCCACGCGAGCGTGTCGTGGTCTCCGAGCCCCGGCGGGCTCAGGGAGACGAAACCCGTTAGGACGATCGCGAACGCTAGGCTGAACAGGAGAGCGCGCGAGGCGCTCGACGAACGAACCATCGCCGAACCTCTCTCGGGGGAGTCAACCCCCAACGGGATTATGAACCCTCGGACCCGAGGCGGTGCTAAGCGACGGACTCCGGGGGAGCGCCCAGAAACCTGCGAACCGCGACAACGTTTTTCCCCCGGACGGTGGTGCGTCCCGGGATGGCGTCCCCGGTCCTCGTGGCCCGCGACCTCTGGAAATCCTACGATGGCCGGTCCGACGTGATCCGCGGCGTGAGCCTCGAGATCTCGTCCGGCGACTCCGTGCTGGTCTCCGGCCCGAACGGCAGCGGCAAGACGACGTTGCTCTCGATCCTCGGAGGCCTCGACGTGCCGACGCGGGGCTCCCTCCAGATCGGCGGGAGAGAGATCGCCCGCATGAAGGAGTCGGAGCTCGCGAGGGTCCGCCTGCACGACGTCGGATTCGTGTTCCAGACGCACAACCTGATCGACGACCTGACCGTCGAAGAGAATGTCGCGTTGCCGCTCCGCCTGGCCCGCAAGCCCGCGGATCCGCGGGTGACCGATCTCCTGAAGGCGTTCGACCTGACCCGGTTGTCGACCCGCCGGCCGAACGAGATTTCCGTAGGAGAGGGGCAGCGGGTCGCGGTCGCCCGCGCCCTCGCGAATGGTCCGAAGGTCGTCCTCGCGGACGA
>VBMR01000052.1:0-1440 GCA_005878325.1 Methanobacteriota archaeon
TCCGGGAATCCCTCGGTGCCTCTTCTCCACCTGCGGGAGCGAGCCCGGCCGCGTGACCTCCGGAAGCGGCTTCCGCTGGCGAGGTCATGGTGCCATTGACAGGCTCTCCCGTATCAAGAGCTTACGGCTACAATCGAACACAACGAAACCTTGTCCGCATATAGCAGGTGCCTTGCCGGGCCGATGCGTGATCCACGAATCAGCATCCGTTTGTCGTGTAACAGCCTCTGTTACGACGTAGTTAATACGCCCGGGGTTGCATCCCGCAGTCGATGAGGATCAACGAGGCCGCGGAAGCCCTCAAGCGGGTGGGCCTCGGCCGATATGAGGCCGTGGTGTTGGTGAACCTCGCTCGGGCCGGGGCGGCGACCGCAGGCGAGGTCGCGCGCGCGAGCGGCGTGAACCGAGTCCAGACGTACCGCGCCCTCGAGGGACTGGAGGCCCGTGGGCTGGTCGAGGTCACCCTGGATCGGCCGCGTCGGTACGCCGCGAGGGCCTTGAACGACGTCTTTGACATGATCACCGAGGAAAAGCGAGCCGAGATCGAGAAACTGGTCGAGATCCGAAAGGCCCTCGTGGAATCGTGGCCCCGTCTGTCCCGCCGGACCCGCGAACTGCCCTCCGTCCGCCTCCAGGTGATCAAGGGCCGCTCTCAGATCTACCGCACGCTCCACGCGCTCGTCGCAGGTGCAAAAGAGGAGGTCTTCGCCTTCACCACGACGAAGGGAATCCAACGATCCTATCGCGCCGGGATCAACGAGGCCCTCCTCGCGGCGATGCATCGCGGGGTGAAGCCGCGCCTCGCGGCCGACGTGAACGAGGAGAACGAGGCGCTCATGGCCCGGGTCGCAGAGAACGTCCCCTTGCGGCACGTCGACCGTCAGCGGGCTCGCTTCATCATCGTGGACCGCTCGGCCCTCCTCGCGTTCCTGATCCAAGATGAACGGACGATCCGCGGCGAGGGAGAGACGGCCCTGTGGACGAACAGCCCGGACTTCGTCAAGGCGCACCTCGGGTTCTTCGAGAAAGCGTGGGCTGCCGGGATACCCGCCACGGACCGGCTGCAGCAATTCCGCAAGGTCCCGTGATTTCGCAATTTGAGAACATCTCTCGATTTAGGGAAAGCATTAATGGGCCACCTCCACGTGCCTCCTGACCGGGAGAACATGCGGGCCTTGCGGATTGGAGTGGCGTTGTTCGTGGCAGTAGCACTCGTGAGCATTTCCATGGCGGTGGTCTCCGCCCATGGCGACGACCATAGGGGCCACCATGGAAATACGGTCTGGTTCGCGATGATGCAAGGACGCTTCGAGGCCCCGACTCCGCGGGACACTCCCGCGATGGGCGTCGCGGTATTCTTCGTCGGGAACGGAAGCGTGGACTACCTGATCGTCGTGGCGCGGATCTCCAACGTCGTCGCCGCGCACATCCACTGTGGCG
>VBMR01000052.1:1453-10722 GCA_005878325.1 Methanobacteriota archaeon
CCGTGCAGAGCGGGAACGCGTACGTGAATGTGCACACGAACGATGGCGTCGACCCGGCGAACACGGGCCCCGGCGACTTCCCGGGCGGCGAAATCCGCGGGGCGCTGCGAGTCGCGAATGAGGACGACGACTGAACGGCCAACGTGGAACCGATCGATCTCCGACCTCGGGGGCCGGTAGGGAATCGGCCCTTAATCCAACGCCGTCCCCCGAGGGAAAGAGAGGCATCGGAGCTCTGAGTTCCCCCGCGGGGCCATCTCTCCCGCGGCGCGGCCTTTCATGAGTTCCCACGGCAAGACTCCGAGGTCGATACCCTCAGGGCTTTCGGGCGCGAGCTCGTCGCCGGATTACAATCCCGAAGGCGACCACTGCGACCGCGAGGAGAGTGCCGAGGACGATCAGGTACCGTGCATCCTGCGCAGGCGCGGATGGGACCGCGATGGTAAAGGAACCTTCGCGGGACGCGAAGTGGCCGGCCGCGTCGCGCGCCCACACGGTGAAGGAGTACGTCCCCGCATCGGAAAAGGTCCGGTCCAGGTAGAAGGAGGACGCGGTGAGGCGCGTCATCGTGAGGTTCTCGTCGAACGAAGGGCCGACGATGTGGGCGGAAACGTTCGCGACGCCGACGTTGTCGGTGGCCTGCGCGGTCAGGTTCACGGCTCCGCCGGGGACTTGGGCCGCGGGACTGGCGGCGATGGCCGCAACCGCGGGAGGGGCGGAGTCGGGCGAGGCGTTTGTAACCCATCGGCCTCGCATCGAGGGTTGGTGGATCGCACACCAATACGTGAACGTCCCGGCCTGCAGCGCATCAAAGGTGAACCAAATCGTCCCGGTGAATTGAGCAGACTCTGGCTCGCCCGTATCGATGACGCCGTTGTTATTGTAATCGATCCAGAAGATGTGAGGAGTAGCGTCCTCGCTCGTGAGTTGGATGGCGACGTGGTCGCCCTGGTTCACGGAGAGATCGGGGCCGGGGTCCGTCTCGATCCCCGGTGTGGTGGACCAGCCGATGGGCGCCGAGAACCGTCCGTACAAATGGAACGTCACGTCGGCGGCTTTCGCAGTGGGCACGGCCACGGTCAGGATTCCCACGACGGCCGCCGCGATGAGGGCGGCTTGAGTGGCGGTCCGGAAGCGACCCTGGGAGTCCCGGTACCGTGGGTCCACGCCAATCGCGCCTTCACATCTGGGGCGGTGGGGCCGATTTCCCCCCGCGACCCTTGCGAACGAGCATCGCGGCGAGAGCGACGATCACGATGACGAGCGCGACGACGCTCCCGTAGAAGACCGTGGGACTGAATGCGCCGGCCTCCAAAGGCGAACCCGCCGCGGTCACGGTAACCGTCTTCGTCGAGGAGTACTCCGTTGGGAGTTCCGTGTGGTTGTTGTTGTAGAGCTCGACTTTGAACGTATGGGTCCCAACGCTGAGACCGCTGAAGGTATAGCTCGACCCCGCGGTCGCCGCCTTGTAATTCTCGACGCCGTTCACGACCTCGAAGACATGGACATGCCCGCGGCCGGTCTCGTTCCACCCGCCGAACGCTCCCGCGTCCATGACGAAGCCACTCACGCTCCAGGTGAGGGTCACGTCCTGGCCCTCCGCGACGGAAGCCGGCGCGGTCAGGGTAATGGACGGGGTCGCGATCATGACGTTGACGGAATCCGAATATTCCGTGGGCAGTGCCGTATGATTGTTGTTGTACAGCGCCACCTTGATCGTGTGCGGCCCGGCACTCCAGCCCGTCACCGTGTAGGTCGTCGCCGCGGTCGCGGCCTTGTACGTCGCACCGTCAAAGATGTGCATATGGCCCTCGCCCGTGGAGTTCCATCCACCGAAGTCCAGAGCAGACATCGTGAAGTTGGATACCGCCACGCGGACCCGGAATCCGAGCGAGCTCACGCTCTCGTCTTTCGTCGGCTCGAGGATTTTGATCGAGGGCGTGCCCGCTGTCACCGTGACGGAGTCGGCGACGACCGGCGACAGGGGACTATGGTCGTTGTTGCGTAGCTCCGCCCTAAGAACATGGGGTCCGGGAGTCAGACCGGTGAGGGTGACCTGAGTCAGCCAGGTGTTCGCCTTGATAGCGCCATCGACAAAGTAGTGGATGTGCCCGTGGTCGGTGATGTTAACCCCGCCCCAATTCTGTTGATCGAGGATGAATCCGCTCCCGACCTGGACCCGAATCTGGACACCGAGGGTGCTCACCTGGGCCATCGTCGCCGGCGAAAGGATCTTGATCGAATAGGGTGGCGCCGCCGCCGCGGGCAGGGCGCCGAACAACGGCACGACGATGGTTGCTGCAAACAGCACGAGACTCAGAGCCAGGACTTTCCTCATTTCGGACCCCCCGGAACCTTTCGCCGTCCACCCCGAGTCCACTTTAAAATTCTTTTCCCAAAAGCGGCCGCCCATATCGGACCGTCCCCCTCTTCCCCCATGACGTAAACAGGGTGGGTGAAGGAGAGCTCTCCGGCCGTGGAGCCCCGACCACGTCCCCTCGCCTTGCGGCTCGGAGGGCATGTCAACCTTGTTTAAGGTTGCTTTGGTCCTGTGCCCGCAACCGCGACCATGGCCTCCGATGGCGGGGCCGCAGGCGCCTCGATGGCCGCGGTGACCGCGTCGAAGTCCCACGGGCCTGGCCGTTTCGTGGCCCTCGGCTTCAGGTGGTCGAGGAGGCCGGATCGCGCGAGGCGCAGGACGGTCCACGCCGCGTAGGCTGGCGCCCCGGTCGCGCCCGGCGAATTGTAGTTCGTGATATGATAGGAGTGGGGGCCCGCGAGCTCGATCGCCTCCTTCATGAAGATGCCCCGACGGTCGACCACGCTCGCGCGCACGCCGGCCGTCCCCGGTCGGATCAGGTTGTCCTCCTTGAGGGCGGGGAGGAATTCCCGGGCCCGTTTCGTCATCACGCGCTTCGAGATCGACGAGGCCCATTCCTCCGCCGCGAGGGTGAGGAAGTCGGGATTCACGAGGAGCCGCAGTTTGTTCCGAAGCGGGGACTCGAAGATCTTGTGCGGGATTTCCGACGGATTCCCGAAGCCGCGGTACGTGTACGGTCCCGCCACGGGGACCGCGTTCGGCCCGATCTCCCGCCGTCCGTCCGCGCGGATGATCCAGTGGGGGTCCAGGAACGGCAGGTCCGGGTGGCGCGGGACCGTGTAGATGTTCCGGCTCGCGAGGAAGTGGGACGCGGGATCGATCTCCCAATATTCGCCGCGGAAGTGCAGGTCCGTGTACTCGAGGCCGACGCCGAGCCGATGGGCGAGGTCGATCGAGTTCCCGCCCGCGCAGTTGAGCAGGAACCGGGTGCGCAGCGGCTCGGCTCCTTGGCTGATTCGGGCTCGGATGCGTCGGCGGGGATCCACGTACACGAGGTCGGCATCGGGAGCCGCGAATCGCACCTCGAGGTGGTCTGCCTTCACGTCGACCGCGGCGACCTCGGACCCCAGGAGGAAGCGGGCGCCCGCGGCTTCCGCATCTTCGCGCACGGATTTCGTGAAGGACTCATAGTCCACGGCGGTGTCCGTCTTCGACCAGATCGCGCCGTGGGACCGGACGTTCGGCTCGTGGCGCCGCACCTCCGCGGCCGTCAGGACCTGGAGCTCGTCCTCCCCCATGCCGTTGGCGAGGCCCCAGCCGAAGTACTTGTCCAGGCGCCCGACGCCCTCCGGACGGGTCGCCACCTCGAAGGTCCCGATCGGGCGCCACGGCAGGCGGCGTCTCTCCGCATACCCCTTCCACATGCCGTACGCGACCTGGGCGCACCGGGCGAACACGCGCCGCGCCTGGGGGTCCAGGTAGAAGGGCCGATGGACGACCCCCGTGTTGCGCCGCGAGGTGTGCGCCGCGACGTTGGCCTCCTTTTCCAACACGGCGATCCGGCCTTCGTAGCGGGCCGCGAGCCAGTACGCGAAGGACGTCCCGAGGACCCCGCCTCCCACGATCGTGACGTCCCAGGGCTCCATGGGCGGACCGGCGGATGAGTCGGCGGCTTATTAGGCCTCTGTGGGGGCGCATCGATCGGGTCCCGCCCGCAAGACCGCGGAATGGCTACCGGCCGCGCTTCGTCCCGGGAACGGCCGGGCCCGCCGGTGATTCTGGAGGGGTCGACTTGATGAGGGACGGACGAATTGGCCTGCGACGCCCGCGGAAAGACGACGACGATCAAGATCCTCACCGGCCTGCTTCGTCCCTCGGAAGGCCAGGCCTACATCTGGGGCGTCGACGTGGAGAAGGAGCCGGAACACGCGATGTCCCGGGTCGGTGCAGTTGTCGAGACGCCTGAGCTCTATCCGGAGCTCACGCCGCTCGAGATCCTGACCTACGTCGGCCGCCTGCGGGAGATGTCGCCCGACGCGATCCGCGATCGATCGAAGGTCGTCCTCGACGAAGTCAAGATGTCGGAGTGGGCGGACAAGCGGACGGGAAAATTCTCGAAGGGCATGAAGCAGCGGGTCGGGATCGCCCAGGCCTTGCTGAATCAACCGGACCTCCTGATCCTGGACGAGCCCACGGGCGGACTCGATCCCCGCGGCATGGCCGAAGTCCGGGACGTGATCAAGGGACTCGGTCGGAGCGGCATCACGGTCTTCATGTCCTCCCACCTTCTGTACGAGGTCCAGGAGACCTGTGATTCCGTCGCCCTGATCAACAAGGGCAAGCTCCTGATGTACGACGACTTGGCCCGGATCAGCCTGTGGCGGAAGGGAGGCCGGGTCGAGGTCGAGGCGCTCCCGCCGATCCCGCCGGAAATCGTCGAACGGGTGCAAGCCGCGCCTGGCGTCAAGAGCGTCCGAGGACCCGACGGGAACCGGATTGTGGTGGAACTGGAGGGGGGCGACGAGGAGCGGGCGGCGCTCCTCCGGCAGCTCCTCGGCTGGGGCCTTCGCGTGCGGTCCTTCAAGGACGTGGAGATGCCCCTCGAATCGTTGTACCTCGAGCTCGTCAAGGAGAGTCGGTGAGCGAATGGCGACGGAAGGAGCCACGCAACCGACAGTCCCGCAAGCCCCGCAACCCACAGTCCCGCAAGCCGACCGGCGGACCGCCCGCGGAGCGCGGTTCCTAATCGTGGCCCGATTCGAACTCATGCGGCAGCTCCGGCGTCGGCGATTGCTCATCCTCCTGATCATCACAGCGATCTTCTTGGTCCTCCTCATCGTCGTCATCCAGGTCTTCCGGACCGCGTCCGCGGATTCGTACAGCTACGCCTCCTCGTTCGGGGGCTTCGTCCCGACGCTCGCCGCCCTCGCGGCGACCTTCTTCGGGGCGGACGCCCTCGTCGGGGAGTTCGAGCACCGCACCGGCTATCTGCTCTTCCCTCAGCCGGTCACGCGGACGTCCATCTTCCTCGGCAAACTCGTGGCGGGCTTCTCCCTCACGGCCGTCACGTTGGCGGTGTACTACGGCGTCGTCGCGACGGCGACCGCGATCGTCACGAGAGGCCTGCCGATTGAGATCGCGTACTCGTTCCTCCTCGCGGTGCTGTATTCGACCGCCGCCCTGGGCGTCGCATTCGTCCTGAGCAGCACCCTCAAAGGGACGACGAGTGCGTCCGTCATGACCTTCGCGGTCCTGTTCCTGATGCTCGCGATCGTCACCGCGATTTTCTCGGTCGCCGATCTCCGACCGGACGGGAACCTCGCCTTCGCCGGCGGGACGATTTCGAACATCCTCTCGGGTCCCTATCCCCAAGCCTATCCCGGCGACACCGAGTTCCCCGGGGGACCGGGACCGGGGGGGCGGTTCCGCGTGTATTCCCCCGCGGTCCCTCTTTCCATCCTCGTGATGGCGATCTGGGCCGCCGTCGGATTCGGCCTCGCGTGGGCCCTCTACCGACGGAAAGAGATGAAAGGCTGAGTCGAGCCCCACGCCTTTGGCTCGGTCCCTCGCCGGCCCTGTAGTGGCCTTGTCGCCGCCGTCAGATCAGGACGATCTCGACGGAGATGGTCACCCAGTGCGTGATTCCTCCGCCCGACGCCGCCACCGTCACGGAATAGGTCCCGGGCGTCGTCAAGAGGTCCGCCGAGACGGTGAGGGTCGATGAACCGCCCCCGCCGCTTGTCAAGAAGACCGAGGCGGGATTGACCCAGGCCGCGGGATACTGCGTAGGGATAATCGGGGGGACATTGACGGCCGCGGTCGAAACGCTCAGGCTGACGGTCCCCGCGAAGCCGTTGATGCTCCAGAGCCAGAGCGTGGCCGACTCCGAGTGGCCCAGCGGGATGCGCATGGCGGTCGTGGACGCCGCCATCCCGAAGTCGGGCTGTGGGGTCGGTCTCCACGCGGTGAAGGGATGGAGCTCCCAGTTCTCGCCGTCCCAGTACACGAACCCCTGGACGTCGATCGAGACGGTCCCGTCGGAGACGAACTGCCAAAGCGCCTCGCTCTCGCAGTACCACACTCCGGACCCGCAGTAGCCCTTCGCCAACCAGTCCTGGTCGACCTCGATCTGCAGGAAGCCGTCCGTGGTCCCCATCTCGAGGATGACGCCCTGCCGGTCGCAGATCGTCTGGCCGCCCGGGTACGGCCCGCCCCCGTTCACGTCCTTGAAGTGGTCCGAGCAATCGTTGGCTTGGTAGACGTATTGCCGAAGATAGACGCGATCGATCTCGACGAACGTCCCCAACGTCAAGCCGTTCACGTTCGTGATCGTGCACGGAGGAATGAGGGCTCGCGGGTGCGGCACGCCGCCGGTCGTGTCGCTCGTCTGATACGGGCTCCCCCAAAGGGACTGGGCCGGATACGCGGAGCCCAGGATGAACGGGATCGTGACCTGGTTCCCTTCACAGAACACGTTGGGATTCCACGATGCCACGCTCGCCGCGGACACGGCCGAGGGCGACACGGCCCAGCCGAACGCGAGGCCTGTCAGGATCGCGGCCACGATCCCCACGAGGAACCGGATTTGCCTCACCATGGGACGCGGGAAGGGAGTCAACGGACGCAACCTACGGTCGCGGAGAAGAGACGTGGCAGATGTACGACACGTTTACAGTCGGTAGCATGAGTATCCGTTCTGATAATATCGCTTCAGGCCGAGGTCGTCCCTTGATGCGCCCCTCGGGCCGATTCGCCCTGCTCAGAGGGGGGCCGGGACGTCCAAGTCCTTCCCGATCTTCTTCAGGTTCTCGACGGTCTTCGGGTCGAGCGGAATCCCCTCCTTGCGGTACTTCTCCATCCGGGCGAAGCTCTTCTCCCCGTGCACATAGATGCGCGTCTGTCCCTCCGCCTTCGGGCTGTCCTTCAGTTCCCGCGCGATCCGGTCCATGTCCCGGCGGAACTCGTCGAGGGGCCGGAAGGCGGCCGGATCCAGGGCGAGGAAGAAGTGCCCCACGTTCGGCCGTTTCTCATCCGCGTACACCTGGAGGCCGGTCGCGGCCCCGCTCAGGACGCCGGACAGGACGTCGACCATGAGGGCCAGGCCGTACCCCTTGTGGCCTCCGAGCTCCTCGCCTTCCCCTCCGAGGGGTAGGAGGCCGCCCCCGAGCCGGCTCGCCAGGGCGTCCAGCACTCGCTTCGGATCGGTCGAGTTCCTCCCCGTCTCGTCGACCGCCCAACCGGGCGGGATCGGCTGGCCGAGGCGGTTGTGCACCTCGATCTTGCCCCGCGGGACCGTCGACGTGGCCATGTCCAGGACGAACGCTTTCTCCTTCAGGGCGGGCGCCGCGAGGCTGATCGGGTTCGTCCCGAGGACCGAGGACCGCCCGAAGGTCGGCACGACGAGGGGACCGGAGTTCGTCATGCTCATGCCGATCAGGTTGTGCTCGAGCGCCATGAGGCTGTAGTAGCCCGCGATCCCATAGTGATTCGAGTTCCGCACCGTGACGATGCCCACGGCGGTCTTCCGCGCCTTCTCGATCGCCAGGTCCATCCCCTTCTTCCCGACGACCTGGCCGAGGCTGTGCCCGCCGTCCACGAGGGCCGTCGCGCTCGTGTCCTTCACGACGCGGCTTTCGTCCTTCGCCCGCATCGTGCCGTCTTTCAGGCCCGCGACGTAGCGTCCCAGGCGCGCGACCCCGTGGGAATCGATGCCGCGGAGGTCGGCGACGACGAGGACGTCCGTCGTCGTGCGGGCGTCCCCCGCCGGTACGCCGAGCTTCCTCAGGACCGTTTCACAGAACTGTCGGAGCGCCTTCTCGGAGACGAGGGACCCGGCCACTTCGATCGCTCCTCTGGGTTCGGAAGAAACCTTGTCCGTATAAGCTTGCGGTTCACCTCGCCTCCGGCTCCCGACCTCGGCGAAGTTCCGCCCGGAACACGGCTGGGGCGCGCTCCGTCGCGACCGTGATCACCACCTTGGGCAAGCCGCGGACGTGCTTCCGGAGAAACGCCTCCGTTCGGCGCGGGTCTTTCTTCCAGCACTCCCGGAGCCACGTCCCGACCGCGCGCTGGACCCAGACCTCTGGATCATACAGGAGCCGTTCCAGGAGTCGGAACGGTTTGTCCAGCTCGCCCGCGAATACGAAGTTCCTCAGGGCATACACCGCGATCCGACGACGCCAGGGATTTGTGGATTTCGTCCAGCCCAGAATTTCCTGGAAGCGCCTCGGCTGGCGATATACGATCTTCGCGATCAGGCCCATTCCGAGCCAATCGCACAGGCCCCAGCCGGTCGCCTCGCCGGCCCATCGATTGAGTAGCGTCCAGGAGTCCTCGTCCAGGATCTTCAGACAGGCGTCGAGCAGGTTGATTGCCACGGCCTTCTCCTCGAACGTCGCGCCGTCCCACAGGGATGCCGCGAGCGGGTTGAGCGTCTTAGCGTCGACATCCTTGTGCGTCTTCTTGAAACCGGAGACGATTTTCCGCAGGTCGGGGACGGGGACGCCGAGGACCGGGACCGGTGAGCCCAGGTAGGCCTGAGCGCCGAGTTTCCCGGGCCTCTTCGCCGCGTCCAGCTGTCGCACGAGGTCCTCCCGCATGCGCTCGACCGGACCGGCCATCCGAGGTCCCAGAGGCCGGACGCTAGAAGACGGTTTTGCCCTTCGGACGGAGCCGCGAAAGGATTAATACGCGTCATCGATTCCAAACGGATTCGGCCATGCGGAGGTCGAACGATGCCCTGGGGACTCCAGAATCGACTCGCGCGGATCATCCGGCCCACGGATGGGCGGACCGTCATGCTCGCGGCGGATCACGGCTACTTCCTCGGCCCCACCGCGAAGCTCGAGATTCCGCGGAAGACTCTGGAGCCCCTGCTCCCCTATGCGGATGCGGTCATGGTCACCCGCGGCGTCGTCCGGACGTCGCTCGACCCGGAGGGGCACGTCCC
>VBMR01000053.1 GCA_005878325.1 Methanobacteriota archaeon
AGGTGGAGCGGGCGCGGGCCGCATTCCGGTCTTGGTCGCGCCTCGATCCGGAGGACCGGGCCGTGTACCTGCAGCACATCGCGGAGGTCCTGCGGAAACACAAGGCCTCCTTCGCGGAGACGATGACCTTGGAGATGGGAAAAGTCATCCGCGAGTCGATCGCGGAGGTCGAGAAATGCGCCTGGGCCGCGGACTACTTTGGCTCGAGTGGCCCGAAGCTCCTGGAGCCGGAGGTCGTCGCGACGGACGCGACTCGCTCCTACGTCGCGTTCCACCCCCGCGGCGTGCTGGGTTCCATCATGCCGTGGAACTTCCCCATGTGGCAGATCGTCCGATTCGCGATCCCCGCCCTCCTCGCGGGCAACACAGCGGTCGTCAAGCCCGCGAGCGCGAGCCCCCAGTCCGCGTTGAACCTCGAGGCCGCGTTCGCGGAGGCGGGCCTGCCCGACGACGTGTTCCAGATCGTCCTCGGGGATCGGACCACGGCGACGGCCCTGATCCGTTCGCCGGTCTCCGTCGTCAGCCTGACCGGATCCGTTTCCACGGGGATCGCGGTGGCCCGCGAAGCGTCGAAGGATCTCAAGAAGGTCGTCCTGGAGCTCGGCGGCTCCGACCCGTTCATCGTCGCCGAGGACGCGGACCTGGACGCGGCCGCGAAGGGGGCGGTGGCCGGACGATTCGTGAACACCGGACAATCGTGCATCGCGGCGAAGCGTTTCTTCGTCGTCGACTCCGTCGCGGAGGACTTCATCGAGAAGTTCGCCGAGAACGTCCGTCGGCTGCGGATCGGCGATCCGCTCGAACCGAGCACGGACATCGGCCCGCTCGTGAACCGAGACCAGCGGGACGAGATCGAGCGGCAGGTCCAGGATGCGGTGCGGAAAGGCGCTCGCGTCGTCGTGGGCGGGAAGCGCCCCAATCGCCCGGGCTGGTACTTCGAACCCACCCTGCTCCGCGACGTGACGAAGTCGATGCGGGTCCTGCGGGAAGAGTCGTTCGGCCCGGTGGCGCCCGTGACGATCGTGCCCGACCTAGACACCGCGATCCGGGAGGCGAACGATTCGGAGTTCGGGCTCGGCGCCAGCCTGTGGACGCGGGACATCGCCCGGGCGGACGAGCTCGCGAAGCAGGTCGAAGCGGGACTCGTCTTCTTCAACGGCGTGGTGAAATCGGATCCTCGGATGCCGTTCGGCGGCGTGAAGCACAGCGGAATCGGTCGGGAACTCGGCCGATACGGCCTTCTCGAGATGGTGACGATCAAGACGGTGGAGATTTTCTCGAACGACGGTGCGTCCGGGGCGACGAAGCAGACCGAGTAACGGCCCCTGCTCGTTGCGTAACCAAGTTTCCTTTCCGTCACCGAACACGCCGAAACGTTTGATTCCTTGAAATGCATGTCGCTTCGTGAGGGGAACAATCTCTCGATTAGTGCGGCTTTTCCTCGCCGCGACGCTGGTCCTCATGGTGTGCGGAACGTTTCCCACCGCGCGGGCAGAACGCTGGGGGATCTTGGTGACCCTCGATCCTTCCGCGACGAAGGCATCCCACACGGTGAACTTCACCCTCACCCTTCAGAACACCGGTGACCTCGAGGTCACGACTTGTCGAATCGATATCCAATATGCATGGGAAAGCAGCCCGCAAACCGTCACGACCGAAAGCCGGACGATCGCCGTCGGAAAAAATGAGTCGTGGATTGCCCAAGAGGCGATCCCTCCGCTCACGCCGGGGTCGTATTTGGCCACCGTCACGGTCACGGCGCGGACCTTGCTCGACCAGTCGTGCACTTCGAGTGATTGGGGTAACGTACACGTGGACATCCTGCCCAACATTCCACCCACGGCCGAATTCACCCATGAACCGTCGACTCCGGCGCCGAACACGGTCGTCAACTTCGTCGATGCCTCGATGGATTCCGATGGCGTCGTCACCGGATGGTATTGGGAGTTCGGAGACGCGTCGAATTCGTTCGATCGGAACCCGAGCCACGCGTTCTCCTTCGCCGGGAGCTACACGGTCGTCCTGATCGTGACCGACAACGATGGTGACACAGATAGGGTGTCCCATCCGGTCCAAGTCCTGTCGAACCTCCCTCCGAACGCCCGTTTTTCGTATACTCCCATGAGTTCGAACACGAGCGCCGTGGTAGAATTCTCCGACGGATCGTTCGACACAGACGGATCGGTCGTCAAATGGAATTGGGACTTCGGTGACGGAACGAATTCCAGCGAACGGAATCCGACGCATCGGTACGAATCGGCGACGATGTACCAGGTCGTGCTGACCGTGACCGACAACGACGGGGCGACGAATTCCGTGACGCAGACGGTCCTCATCGGCGCCTCCCCCTTCAGGGACCATCCGAAGTCGACCGGGTTCGGCGTCCTGGAGTGGGGCCTCACGGGGGCGGTCGCCGCGGGTCTTTCTCTCGTCGCGGCGATCCTGATCAAACGCAGGATGCGCCCCTCCCGCCAGTGGGGACAGACCCATCAGCCGCAGGAGCCTCCGGACACGGGTCGGCGTTGGCGGCCGCGATGACGAGTGCGACCGGAGCCAGTTGTGGACGTCGGATTTATAGGACACATCCCGGGTCCTTGGAGGGGGTTCGTCCTGCAGGGGAGGATCCATGACCGCCTCGTCCGGTTGGGTCGTGTTGCTGGTTGTCTTTGTCTCCACCGCGGCGTTTCAGGGGATTGGCTTCTTTCCGCGAGCCCCTCCGCTCCCGACGAATGGGATGGAGAGGCCCGCGACCGCGAGCCCATCGGCGACGACCCAAAATCAACCCGATCGAACCTGGACCCGCTGGATGGGACCCGGCGCCAGTCCGAAGGTTTCGGCGGAAGGCCCCGGGGTCCTCGGAGAGGGCCATTTTTCGCCCCCGCATTACGATTTCGGGTCCGATACGAACGGAAATGGGTTGTTCGACTTCCTCGTCGTGAAGGCGAACATCAGCGTCGCCACAGCTGACAATTACACGGTCGACGGCCTCCTGTACCAGTCCAACTCCAGCCTCTTCCTCTACAACGGAACTTCGACCTTCCTCGTCCCGGGCAACTGGACGATCTCCGTCTTCTATGACGGACCCGCGATCAATACGAGCGGGGTGGACGGCCCGTATTCGGTGATCCTGAACTTGTGGGACGGATTGCACACCCAGTTGGACGGCGACACCCACACAACCCGGGCGTACCACCATACGGACTTCGATCCGGCGCCCGCGGAGTTCACGCCCCCGCACTCCGATGGGGTGATCGATTCGGATCACGACGGACGGTTCAACGTGTTGGATGTCAACGCGAGCGTGACGGTCAACGTCGCCGGCGAATACTACGTCAACGCCTTGCTGCACGACCTGAACAACACGCTCAACATGTTTTCGTCCATGTTCGTGACGCTCGACCCCGGTCGGAGGACGGTCGTGTTGCCGTTCGCCGGCCGCATCCTGAATGCGTCCGGAGTGGACGGTCCGTACTTCATCGAAATGGGACTGTACTCGACCCCGCAGTTCAACCTTCTCGACGTGGACCAGCACGTCACGCCGGCGTACAACCATCTGCAATTCGAAGCCCCCGCCGTCATCCGATCCTCCTACGCTCCGACGGCACCGACGATTGACGGCGGGCTGGCCGCGGGCGAATGGGCGAACGCGCATGTGGAAAACTTGACGGCCATCCCGGGGAATCAAGTGCCCGCCTATCTCCTCGTGATGAACGACGACAGCTTCCTGTACGTCGCTTATGACGCGATCGGAGACACGAGTTCGAATGCGACCGACTCCGCTGCGATCGCGTTCGATACAGGCAACGACGCACGGGCCACGACCGGCCACGAGGATGAGTTCGTCCAAGGAGGTCTCGCGCCGAACAACCAAGCCCACTACGTGTTCAGCGGGGGCAACAATTGGACCCTCCACGACTCTCCATTCAAGCCCAACCTGCCGAACCAGACGGGGCTCGCGGGCGCTTGGGGCTTCGGGTCGAGCCCGAGGGGAGGCGCCAGCCACCAAATCTACGAGTTCAAGATTCCCCTCCCGCTCCTGGCGGCGCGGCCCGGAGATACCATCGGGTTTTTCGGCGGGAGCCAGCTCGTACCCGGCGTCTACGACGACGCGACCCTCGGATGGAGCACGTGGCCCGACTGGACCGACCGGGCGATCCCGCTCGATACGTACGGCGACCTCACCCTCGCGACCCGCGGCGACAGTGTCCCACCGACGATCGAAATCGTATCGCCGACGGAAGGGAACGTCTCGCTGACCGACTCGGTCCTCGTGACGTGGAACGCATCCGACAACGGATCGGGATTGGACCACTTCGATCTGAGCGTTGACAACAAGTCTGCGATCCAACTCCCCGCGAGCCCGATGTCCTACAGTGTCTCGAGTCTTGCGGACGGCCGGCACCGGATCGAGGTGACCGCCTATGACGCCTTCGGCAATCCGAATTCGGCGGCAGTGGATGTCACCGTGGACACGTCCCCGCCCTCGTTGCAAATCACGGCGCCCCAGGACGGTCATTCCGTCGGCTCGGGGACCGTCGAGGTGACGTGGTTGGCGGCTGACGCGGGCACAGGAATCTCGGGATTCAAAATCCAGGTCGACGGAGGATCGGAAGTACAACTCCCCGCCTCTGCCGCGAGCTACACCGTGAACGGATTGAGCGAGGGGGTGCATCAGATCAACCTCGTCGCGTCCGATGCCCTCGGCCGGTCCCAGCTCAGGTCCTCGTCCTTCACCGTGGATACGACCGCGCCGAGCGTGAGGATCGACGCGCCGTCCGGCGACTTCGTCGGGACAAGCGCCGTTGCGGTCAGCTGGACCGCGGCGGATGTCGGCTCGGGCCTGGCCGAAGTAGACGTATCGTTGGACCGCGCTGCACCATCCGTCTTGCCTGGGACCGCCCGGAGCGACACCTTGTCCTCGGTCTCGGACGGTCTGCATACGATTCGGGTGACGGTCATCGATGCCGCGGGCAACACGGCCTCTGCGGAGGTCAGCGTGACGATCGACACGGCCCTCCCGGCCCTCACGATCACGGCGCCCGAATCGGGACGCGTGATCCCGTCCGCCGACACGACCCTCTCGTTCACATCGGGCGATGCGGGGTCGGGGGTCGACCGGATCGAGATCGTCGTGGATAGCGGTTCCGCGGCCCGGCTGGGCGCGACCGATACCTCCTATGCGCTGACGGGGCTGTCTCCGGGGGACCATCGGGTGGACGTGACCGTTTACGACCGCGCGGGGAACTCCCGGACCGTGACGGTGACGTTCCGCGTGGACACGTCGTTCTTCAGTGCCTCGGGACCCTTTGGCTACGCCGGAATCGGCGTCGTGGTCGCCTCCCTCGTTGGACTCGTCGTCGCCGCCGTCGCGATCGCGCGCCGACGACGGGGCGGCGAGGCATCCCACAGGAGGAATTTGGATTCCGGAGTCACGCACCCGGTCAACATGGCAAGCTTAATAGCCGCGACCTCGGGTTGCCGAATCATTGAGTGACCCCACGGTCTCGACGTCCTTGGAATCCGCAAGGCGTCTGATTGTCACGAAGCAGCATCTCGCTGGTAAGTGGCCGACAGGTTCCGCCAGTGAGGCGATCCTTTCGGTGATTCGCGACATCGGCTATGTCCAACTAGATCCGATCAACGTAGTCGCGCCGTCACACGTGATCGCTCTCTGGAGCCGGGTCGGCAAATTTCCGCTGTCGGACCTGGATCGATTGTTGTGGGACGAGAAAAAAGTCTTCGAGCATCGGTCCCACGCCGCTTCGATCGTGCTCACGGAAGACTATCCGCTCTACTATTCGATGATGAGGCGATATCCGGAATCCCTTTCCAAATCCTGGGGTGGATGGAGGGCGAGAGCCAGAAAGTTCCTATCGGAGCACGGTGAACTGCGGAAGAAAGTCCTGAAGGAGCTCCAGAAGGGACCCCGACGTCTGAGCCAGTTTGAAGATCATGACCGAAACAAGAAAAGCGCGGACGGATGGAGCTCCGGAAGCGACGTCGCCACGATGCTATTCCACCTGCAAATGCGCGGAGAGGTGATGGTTGCGGGCCACGAAGGAAACCAGAAAGTCTGGGACCTCTCCGAACGGTTCCTCCCGAACTGGGTGGAGAAGAAGGAGCTCGGCGAAGAAGAAGTCGAGGCGGCGGGCGCAGAGAGGACCATCCGAGCCCTCGGCATCGCGTCTCCTTCCGAGATCAACACCTATCTCCTTCGCGGTCAGTACCACCACTTGAAGGACGTCTTGGAACGCCTGTGTGGTGAATCTACGATCCATCGGGTCTACGTCGAGGGG
>VBMR01000103.1 GCA_005878325.1 Methanobacteriota archaeon
CCGGCAACTCTCAGTGGCACCACGGTGCGGATCAATCTGGTCGTCGCGGATCCCGATGCGGTGGCCGCGCGAGCGATCGCCGCCGGCGCTCGTTCGCTCTTTGCCGTGGCCGACCAGCCCTACGGGTGGCGACAGGGACGGGTCGTGGATCCCTTCGGACACCACTGGCTGATTGGCAAGCCTCTGGAAACCGCTCCGAGGAAATGAGCGCACGCCGCAGGAGATTGTGGAGGCCTCATACCCGATGCCTACCCAAGCCGCCCCTGCCTTGCCCGGGCAACGGTCTCGGAAATGGGCCTGGAATAGTACTTCCCTCAGAATACTAGAACTTAAGTAGTTAGTAGTCCTTCCTCATTTCATGGCCGTGGCGAAGAGGGTGAAGGTGACCCGTCAGGGCCAGACGACCATTCCAAAGGACGCGCGGAAGAAGTTCGGAATCGATGTGGGGAGCGTCTTGGAAGTTCACACGACCGACGACGCGATCGTATTCCGGCCGATCCCGCGACTCGAGGACTTGGCGGGGAGCCTCTCGAAATATGCATCGGCGAGGAAAGTCAAGGAAAGCCTCGATCGCGCACGAGAGGAAGAGGATTGATCGAGGTTCTCGACACGCGGTTCTTCATCGAACATTTCTTCTCCTCGGATCCCCCCGTCCGCGAAGCGACGCGGAATCGGATCCAGGAGCTGCGCAGGAGGAAGGAAGGGGTCGTGCCCCTGATCGTGATCGCAGAATTCACGGATCAGGCGTGCCGATTCGCGGGACGAAGGGAGGCGGAAGCCAAAGCGGAAGCGATTGTGGAAAGCGGGCTCCAGATTCGACCCCTTGATCCCACCATGGCGGTCGCGGCAGGATGTCTCCGATGCACGAATCGTCACGTCCCACTTGCCGATTGCATCATCGCAACTGTTGCCGATTCCCTCGGAGGTCGAGTCGTGTCGGATGACTCCCATTTCAAACAACTCCGTGGGATCCGCGTTAGTTGGCTTTGACCCGCCATTCGCTCTTCCCCAAGCGATTCATCGTTTCCCGGCCACCAGATGTTGTCGCGTCACCCGGACGAGGACGATCGTCGCCCGCGGTCGATGAATCTCGCTCCTTGTCTGGCCCGCTTATCGGGGCCGGGCAATGCAAAAGTACGAGATGATCTGCATTCGTGTCACCGCTTGCCATAGCCAGTATTTTCATTCACGAGACGGATTAGTTTCGCGCCTGGACGAAGGCGTCGGTCCGAAGCCTTCTTAACCCCCGCAGACCTCGCCTTCCCGATGGCCCGCTTCCCGGAGGCCGAGCGCCGCCGGCTGCACAAGATGATCTGCATGCAGTGCTACGCCCGGAACGCGATGCGGGCGACCCGCTGCCGGAAGTGTGGTAGTCGAGAGCTGCGGCCGAAGGCGAAAGAAGCGAGGAAGGAGTAGGCGGTGCGCCTCGGGCGTCCTTAATGGCTTGGCATGAGGATCTCACAGCCGTACTTCCTTGCGACCGTGACCAGTCGCTCGGAGTTTTGCGGCGCGATGCTTGGCGGTCCCTGCGCCGTCGTCGCGGGCTCCCCGAACTCGAAAAAGAACCGCTCGAACCCAGCGGGCGCCACAATCGTCAGCGTCTTCCCGCTCGAATCACTCACGTTTCGGAAGGTGTGAATGGTCCCTTTCGGTGCGTGGAACAGGGATCCGGGTCCCCCACGGAGCGTGCGGTTACCCGCCACGAATTCGAATTCCCCGCTGAGGACGTAGAAGGCCTCCGACTCCCCGTGGTGGATGTGGGGCGGAGGACCGGATCCGGGGTTCACGAAGGTCTCCCAGAGCGCGAACGACCCGCCGGATTCTTCGCCCGTAACCTTGAACGTGTACAGTTCCCCAAGCACCCAGATTCGCCGCCCGCCCTCGGGCGGGACGACCTCGGGGTTGCCCTGTTGCGGCATCGACCGATCTCCGCCTCATGAAAGGCGAGGCCGTTAAAGAATCCGGGGGCCCGGGGCCGGGCCTTACCCATAACGGACGCGCCTTGACTCGAGACCGAGCGCCTTCGGCTGTACCAGATGATCTACGTAACGATGCTACGCTCGGAACGCGATCCGGGCGACCCGCTGCCGCAAGTGCGGGAGCCGGGAGCTTCGGCCGAAGGCCAAGGGAGCGCGGAAGGAGTAGAAGGGCGGACCGAGAAGGTCCTCGATCGCGAACGCACCGACGATTTGTTTCCCCCCTCGGTCGAATGTGAACGACCGGAGAATCCACCTCGGGATGGTCGGAGGTTCGTGCGTATGTCGACAATCGATTCCTCGACCGTGCATCTTCGCGACGGCCTCATTGCGGGTCCACAGGCGGTAGAACGTAAAGTCTTGTTCGCCGGCCGGCCGAGATGGAAGCAGCTCGGGCGTTACCAGTTCGACGGGCATCGCGGCGATGGCCAGGGAATCCGAGAGGGGCTGGACGACTTCGACGTCAATGCCCAGCTCGCGGCCGGACGTGACCGCGAGCGCGAGGATGTTTTCCGAGTGCGAGAGGCTGAAGTTCAGGAAGCGAAGGCCTTCCCGTTTGGACTCGAGTCCTCCCGAAAGATAGGGCTTTCCACACCTTCCGGTACGATAGACCAGCGACTCAGGAGGGCGGTCGAGCACGGCCCCTAGGACGCGGCGGACGAAGGCATGCCGCGCGACGTACCTCCGCCGGTCCTGGTCGTGTCTCAGACGCATGCCTCGAGAGCGTTCGGTGGCCGAGAGCACCGAAAGGGCGGACGCCCCCGAGTCCAGCTCGTCGAGGTCGCAAAACCAGGCGTGGGGACGTCGGAGGTCCCCAATCTGGGCGTCGGGACGATCATGCAATACCAGCCCCGGATCCTCCTCGATCCAGTTCATTTCAATCGTCCACCCCTTGCGTCGACCCAGACCCTGCGCGCGCATGACGTTCGCGCCGTCCTCGCGTGGGCGACGCGCTGGGAACTTCGGCGGCGGCTGGCTGAGCGATCGGTCCGCTCGCCTTCGCACGGATGGGGATCGGGCTCTGCCACGCCGCCGGGACACCCGCCCAGGCCGTCCACGCAGGGATCGTCTCGCCCTTCATGACCAGCGAGAGGGCGTCGACCCGGGAGCCGTCTTGCAGGTCCGAGTCGTACAGGATCACGGAAGCGTCGTCGATGGAACAATCGTTTCCGATCCGGAGCCGAGAGGCCTTCAGCACGCGATCCTCGAAGAGATGGGTCTGCACGACCGCGTCCTGCATCAGGACGGACCGATCGCCGACTTCCACGAGGTCCCATTCCAGAAAGCCGGTCGTCTCGATGAAGGCGCCGCGGCCGATCTTGGCTCCGAGGAGCCGCAGGTACGCGGGCAGGAACGGCGTCCCCGCGAGCGCCTCAAGGGCGATGGGCGCCGCGAAGAACTCGTACATCGCGTTCACGAATTCGAGCCTCCAGACGAGGTGGCTCCAGAGGGGCCGGACGAACGGCTTGTATCGGCCGATCACGGTCCATTTCACCAGGGCCACGGCCCCGATCGCGGTCAAGCAGGCGGCCGCGTAGATGGCCGGGAGCAACAGGAGCGAGGCGACGACGCCGACTTCCTGGAACAGCGTGAGGGTGACCGCGGTGACGAAGGACGCGACGAGAAAGAGGGCGGCGACAGGACCTGTGACACGCAGGAGTTCGAAGAGGCCGCGGGCGAGCACGAGTCTCCGGCTCGGGCTGTACGTCCGAGCGTCGGGGAACGAGGCCCCTTGTTGCCGGCGCGGGAGGCGGATGGGCGGAGAGCCCAGCCACGAGGCCCCTTCCCGGCCCGCCTCCTGCGGGTCCGGCGGCGCGAGAGACAGCACGCCCACGAGCGAGCGGTCGCCGAGGATCGTCCCCGCGGGCACGACGCCGCTGTTTCCGATGAACGCCCGGCGGCCGAGTCGCGTCGGGGCCAGGGTGACCCACCCTCCCTCGACGCGGGGTGCGCCGAGGGAAACCTCGTCCGCGACGGTGCTGCCTTCCCGGAGCTCAAGGAGGTCCGGGGTGACGGACGCGGCGGTGGAGAGCTCGACGTTTCGTCCGATCTTCGCCCCGAGCGCGCGGTACCACGGCCGCACGTAGAGGGTCGCGTAGACCTGCCCCAGGAACTCCAGGCTGTCCTTGAGCAAGTGGTCCACGAACCAATGTCGGATGTAGAACCCTCCGTGGACCGGGTAGGTCCCCGCACGGGCACGGCCGAGGACGGCCCATTTGAGGAGGACGACCAGGGCGGCGAAGGCCGCGACGAAGTATCCCGCTACGAGGGGCGTGCCGAGGAGGTACGGGACCGGATGTTGGAGGAGGCCCGTGGGGGCCAGCAGGACCAGCGCAGGCAGGATCGCGAGGAAGAAGAGGACCGGATACACGGTGACGAGGGCGGCGTACGCGGCGACGGTCAGGGCCTTCCGGGTTCGACCCGGGTTGGCCGGGGAGGGGACCGTCCGCCTCGCGTCGGTCGTTGGACGGGCCGGTGAACCACGCCACGTCTCGCCCGGCGGGACCGTCGTCCCTCGGGGGAGCAGGGACAGATCCTCCAGCTTCGCGTGATCGCCCATCACACAATCTTCGCCAAGAACGGACCAAGTCCCGACGGTGCAGTCCCGGCCGATCGTGATGGGCCCGATCACAAGCTCTCCGTCTTCGATGGAGTACCCATTGACGGAAGCGAGCTCGTTGAGGCTCGAGCCGTCTCCGATCGAGACAAGATCGTATGCTCCGAACCGATCCGTCCCCAGGAACACGTCCTTGCCGATTCGAGCGCCGAGGAGCCGATACACGAAGGGGAGGAGGGGTGTGCCGGTCATCCGCCGGAAGGGCAAGGCCCCGACGACGGCCTGCGCGAACCAGAATCGAAGATGGTAGCCGCCCCAGAGCGGATACCGGCCGGGCCGCACCCGGCCGAGGACGAGCCACTTCGTCGCGACCGCGATGAGGAGGAGGATCGGGAACGCGGCCGCATCGCTGACGATGGCCCATCCGGTCGAGGTGAGGAGCGAATGGCCGTG
>VBMR01000104.1 GCA_005878325.1 Methanobacteriota archaeon
CGACTCCGTAGTGCGCCATGGCGACGGCATCCCTTCCGGTGCCGCATCCGATTTCGAGAATGCGATCTCCCGGATGGAACCGCGAGAGGGCCGTACCGAGAGTCGTGCGACGGACTCGCTCGCTGATCGCATTCCGTCCCTCGACCCGGTCGTACGAATCGGCGGTCTGATCGTACCCTCGGGCGACGTAGGCGTAGTAGGGCGCGCCCGGTTCGAAGGCGGGAGCCCGTCCGCGGGGCGCGCTATGGGACGATTCGGAAGACAAGGACTCGTGGTGCGCCAAAGTTGTATTCGACCCCCGTTGCGTCGTAGAGCAGAATGAAATGGTGACCGTTGACTCCGTTCGCTTGGTCCGGGAAGAGTTGACGGATCCGATTGTATGGGACCGTGACCATGACGACGTAGGCGGCATTCGCGATGATGAATGCCGTCGCGTCTACCGCATCTTGCGGCAAACCGGACGGTGCGAGGACCCGGGAACTCGGATAGCCACTGTAGTAGGTGGCGATTGGGGACTCCGAGATGAGTACCTTCCCATCCGGGAGGTCCAGCGTGGACAAGAATTCCCCCGCTCGTTGGGTCCCGCTGAGGAAGAACCCAGGAGGAGGGGACACGGATGAGATCTGAACCGCGAGGACGATCGAAAGGGTGACGGCGGCCAAAACGGGCCCCCAGGTTTGCGCCCGTCGGAGGAATTGGGCCGCCCGAGGACGCCACGTGCCGATAGTGGCAATCGCCATCCCGGAGTTGGCGCACACGATGGGGAGAGTTAGGTGGATGTACCGCGGGCCTGGGTTGCCGAACCCCGCGGCCGTGTAGACGATCTCCGCGCCGTAGAACATGCAAAGAATCCAGGTGAGGGGGGACTTCCGGTGTTTTAGGAGACCCCACGCGATCCCGAGGACCGCGAAAGGCGTCCACCCGAGGTACCATGCGAAGAAGGTGAAGAGTCGATCGGTCAGCGGCGCCAAGGTTCCCACAGACGCCTTGTACTGGACGTCGGCCGAGGTTTGAGCGATGATCATCGCGGGAAGGAAACCATATTGGCTCGTCCAGAGCCACCAGATGGCCGCGAAGATCGACGCGGGAGCCGCCAGGGATAAGAGTTCGCGTCGGTCGATTCGCTTCGCCCTCCAGGAGAGGAGGAGATATGCCGCGACGAATCCCCAGACCTCGTATCGAAGGGTCGAGCCCACGAGGAACGCCAGGGCGGCGATCATGATGGGCTTCCTTTGAGCGACCGGTCGACGTTCCAAGACCACGACTCCGGCGAAGGTTGCGAGGAGGGCGAGCGCCTCGGGGGTCGCGAAGCTCGAGATCACGATGTCTGCGGGGCTCAAGGCGAACAGCGCCGCGGCGAGACCCGCCGCGATCCGTCCGCGAGGCCGGACGAGGCCGTAGATGAGTCCCGTCGTCTCGAGGGAGAAGAGAATGTTCGCGGCCTTCATCAACGGCATGATGTGCGTCCCCGCCACGGCGATGAGGCCCGTAGCGAAGAACGTGTATCCCGGGAGCCAGTTGCCTTGGGTCATCAGAGAGAATCGGTTCGAGTACGTCCCCGTCTCGAGGAGCGCGCTTGCGGTCCACCAGTTCTGATAGCCGTCCTCGAAGGGATCGAGGAACCGGTCCCATAAGAGTCGAAAGACGACCAGCGCGACGACGAGGCCGGCGACGAACCCGGCCCGATAAACGGACTTTCGAGTGAGGTGCCAGAGGGTTCGGGGACTTCGATAAGCGACCTCGTCCATGGACTTCAACCCGGAGCCAGTTCTCGGTATCGCACGGTCTTCCACCAGGTCGGTCCTCGTCTCACGAGAAGCCGCCACAGCCCCAAGTAGAGACATGGCACCCAATGGTACGTGTAGATTGCGAATCCGAGCAGATCGAGGGGCAGACGTCGCCGGGGGTAATCGGCGAGGGTGAATAGGCCGTAGCCCACGATGGGCAAGTATCCGAAGGAGAGGACGAACATGATGGACGGAGGAAACGACGATCGGACGTTCACCAGGCCGAGGAACATGAGGGCCGACAGCAACCACGACAGGAGGACGAGGGGCGATACGAGGAACATGCTGAGGTTGAACAAGAGATCGAGACGCTTGCGAAGGCGGACGTTCGGCGCGGTGAAAATCCGAAGTCGGACGACATATTCGACGAACACTTGGAGGGATCCCCACGCCCACCGCGTCCGTTGTTTCAACAGAGGCCGAGTGGCCTCCACGCCCTGTTGCCACACCCGAGTCGTGTCGAGGTGGCGAAGGTCCCAGTCTCGAAGGACGAGGCGGGACGACAGTTCCAGGTCTTCGGTCAGCGCATCCGGTTTCCAATAGAGCCCTCCGTCCGCATCGATGGCGGCCTCGACGAGGGAAGATACGCGGACGAATTGGCCGTTCCCTCCGAGGGCCGCGGATCCGCTGATTCCCATCCGAATGAGTTGCGTCGTCCGGGAGAAGCCCGCAAACTCGATGTCCTGCATTCGGGTAAGCCAACCCGTGTCGCGGTTTCGGATTCGGACGGAGGCTTGTGCCCCCGCGACCGTGGGAGTGAGGAACTGGAAGGAGGCCTTCCGCAACATGTCGGTGTCCGGCCAACCGTCAGCGTCGAAGATTCCGAGGATCCAGTTCGGCGAGTGCCGGAACCGGCTGTGCTCCCGCAAGTGGCGGAACGCTCGGTTCAAGACGGTCGCCTTGCCCCGTCCGCATTCCGCGCCTGATAACCGCATGATCGAGACGTTTGACGATTCCGTCACGTACCCTTCCACAATGGACGGTGTCTTGTCCACACTCGAGTCATCGACGACAAGGATCTCGAATCGATCTCTCGGGTAGTCGAGGGCGAGCAAGGACTTCACGCATCCCTCGATGACGGCCTCCTCGTTGCGGGCCGGGACGATGAGGGTGAACACATGGGCGGAAGCCGTCCCCTCCTCCCGACCATGCCGACGACGAAGGACTGAAAGGTAAACCAGAGCGAGCGGGTACGCGAGGGCAAACACCAGGAAGAAGGCGGAGACGGCAGTCATATCGACGAACGGCATCCCATCAGTCCTGGAACACTTCATACGGGTACTTGACGCGCTGGAGGAACGCGAGGCGCTCCATCGCGCGCCGGTCTTTTCGTCGAAGCCAGTGGATCGTTCGGTACACGAGGAGGGTGATGCCCCGTGCGGCCCGTTCGGCCGGGCCGAGGATCCACGGACGGTCAGCGATCATTCCGAGGAATTTTCCTAGAACACTCGGGAGCGGTCTTGGAAGAGTCACGATCGGATCCGATCCGACCTGGGGAAAAAATCGCCCAACCCAATCGTTCCGCCGGAGGATCTCTTGGAATAACTCAGCGCCGACTAAAGGTCGGCAGTGGAGGAGTTCGAAGGCCAGGTCGGAGTCCTTCCTTGCGAACGGAGAGACTTCATCCTCGGTCCAGATAACGTTGATGCAAATGACTTTGCGGAGCGGGCCCGCGGCTCGATGCCGAAGGGAGAACACCGATCCAAGTGCCAGGGCCACGGCATACGTCAGATACTTCGTGCCATTCCGGACGAAGATGTCGAAGTCGACATCGTCCGACGGAACGTAACCCCCGGACGCGACGGAGCCGGAGAGCATCACGGAATCGACGAAGGGGCAGGCTCGGGCGAGCGAGCTCGCAAAGGCCGCCCCAATCGCCCTCCCGTGGCCGTTCGCCTCGCGGTTCTTCTGTTCTCGACCTCGTGATGGGCCCAGGAGACCTTCTTGTCCGCGAAGGCAGACGAAGGAGTCGGCGAGGGTCAGCGTGCCGCAATCGAGGATCGCTTCCCGGAGTTGATTCGGCGGTACGGGACCCCCCATCAGCTCGCTGGCGAGGGCGTCGACCGTCGGCGCGTACCCCCAGCGATGCATGAGTTCGAGCGTGCGTTCGGCCCGGGGGAGGAGAGCTTCCGTTGGCACCAACGGTGGTTCTGGATGGATGAGCACCCCGCGCCCCCGAATTAGGACATTACTATTTTGATAGTATAAGCCAGTTTGCCCTACCGAGAAAACCCACGGAGGAGATCCGAGAGGACCAAAAGCCGTTGAACCCGTTCGTCCAAGGGCGGATACCGGCTGAAAATCCCAGGTCCGGAACCGAGGATGCTCAATCCCCACGCCGACTTGGGGGGCGTTCCGCGCGCTGCGATGCTCAGCAGCGCCGATGCGAGGGCCGCGGGTTTGCCAGTGGCCCGTCCCCCCATCTCATCCGCGAGGTACTCCCGCTCCCGGTGCACCGCGGGATCGAAGAACTTGCTGAAGGGGTCGAAGAAAAGGATTCGAGAGAGGACCCGGGAAAAGATCTTGAATTCGGCGTCATGGTGTTTCAAATGCATGACCTCGTGGGCGACGACCGCCTCCGTTTCGTCCCGATCCAGGAGGGCGAGGAGGCCTGTGGAAACCAGGATAACCCGTTCTTTCCCGCCGACGGCCAGCGCGAGAGGGGACGACGAGTAGACCATTCCGACGCCGAGGTCCCCGACCCCTTCGAACTTCGCCAGGACGGAGACGTAGTGCTGGAGCCACACCTCCGCATCGGTCGGTGCCCGCGGGGCGAACCTCCGCAGGACGGATCGGCTCCCGTACTTCCAGGCCACGGCGGAGATGAGGGCGGAGGCAGCCAACCCCCCCGCGACCGCGCCGAAGCCCGCGACCGGGACCCCGGTCCGGGTGTACGCGACCATGCGGGCCTGCGATACACACAGGACGACGCTACCGGCGACGAAGGCCCAGAAGAAAATCGAGAGGGCGTACAGGCCGGTCAACAAGCTGACGCGGAGTTTCGCGTTCCTCGCGTTCGTCACGAACACATAGAGGAGCGTCCCCATGCAGGCGCCGCAGACCGCGAGGACCATCAGGGAGAGAGGAGAGAGCCAATAGGCCTGGAGGGCCTCCCCGACCACATCGATGAAGCTAGGCATCCCGCTTCTCCTTGGACCGACGTTCGTCGACCTGCTTCCGGAGCGCGCGGGCCTTCGCATCGGACGCCGTGGGGCCTTCGAGGATATAGGAGACCGCGGCCCCGCCGAACGTGTCCACGACGCGGTCGATCATCGAGGCCATCGCCTTGCGGTAGGCCTGCCCTTCGCGGACCCGATAGTACACCTTCTTCTCGCTCTCCTTCCGCACCGCGACGAGGCCCTTGTCCACGAGGCGGTACAGGGTGGTCGTCACGCTCGTGTAGGCGAC
>VBMR01000105.1 GCA_005878325.1 Methanobacteriota archaeon
GATCGGGGCCGCGTAGGCGAGCCAGTCAGAGCCATCGACCCGGTAGGAGATGCTTGCGACGCCGCTCGTGGCGTCCGTCGCGCTCAGGGCCACGGTCGCTGAGGAGACGTACCACCCGGCGTTCCCCGTCGTTCCCGAGACCTTCGCGGTGCTCGCGGGGGCGGTCGTGTCGATCGGGATCGGGAGATGATGGACAATCTCGACCAGGCCTGCGCCGTTCGTCGCATTGAAGTCGAGGGAACGGAGCCCGTCTCCCCGCACGACGAACGACTTGGTGTATCGGGTCCAGGCGCCGCCATCGAGGCGATACCAGATCGAGTCCGGCGGGGATGTCCCGTTCACGAGTTGTAGGGCGACCGTGACATCGGAGGTGTACCAGCCCGAGAGACCCGCGGTCCCCGTCAAGGTTGCGCGCGAGCTCAGCGCGATCCCGTCAATCGTCCCGTTGATGACGGAGAAGCCCTTCGTTTGCTCGACGTTCCCCGCGACGTCCGCCGAGTCATACTGGACCGAGTGCGTGCCATCGTTGCCGACGAGGAACGGCAACGCGTAGTTCGTCCAGGTCCCGCCATCGATCGAGTAGGAGGTGTTCGCCACTCCGGATATGGCATCCATCGCCGCCAGGTGGACGAGGATCGGAGACACGAAGACGTCTCCGTCCAGCGTGCCCGAATAGGTGACGTTCGTCGCGGGGGCGATTGTGTCGATGCGAATCGAGGCCGTCTTGGCCCTCTCGACGTTCGTCGCGCGATCCTCCGATCCATAGGAAACCGTGTGGTTTCCCTCCGCGCTGACGAGGATCGGATTCCGATAGTCCTGAGCGGGCCCGCCATCGAGGCGGTACGTCGTCTTCGCGACCCCGCTCCGGTCGTCCGTCGCGGTGAGCGTCACGGTCACGGGGCCCGTGTACCATCCGTTCCGACCGAGCGGGCCGGAGAGGGAGGCGGTCGTCCGTGGCGGCGCGTCATCGATCGGCACCTCGCGGGTCGTCCCGTTGAGGTTGCCGCCGGAGTCCTGAATCTGGAGGGCCGCCGTGTACAAACCCGCGGGCGTGTAGGCATGGCCGGCGGTCGGCGTGGTGGACCATGGGGTGTCCCACGTGCCGTCGTCCGTCCAATCCCAGCGGTACTGGAGGGTCGCGTTCGGATCGGGGCTGGAGGACGAAGAGGCGTCGAACGTCACCGTGGCATTGCCCTTCGGCCAGGTCGGCGAATAGACGAACCGGGCCGTGAGGTCGCCGCCGAGGAAGAACTCGTCCATAATCGCCGCCGCGGAATCGTTCCCGTTGAGCGTCGGGAGCTTCCAGTTCGCCTCGATCGTGTGCAGGACCGAGAAGTGGCCGTACGCGGCGGACGACACGTAGCCGCGTTTCGCGACGGGCCCCGCCCAGACCGTGTACATGTTCGGCGCTCCCTGGCCGCCGGCGTCCTCGTCGAACGTGATCAGGAGGGCGGCCCGCGTCGTCTGGAACACGGGGCTGCCGAGGATCTGCGGCACGAGGCCGGACAGGAAGGCGTCGCCCGCTGCGACGGTGCAATCGTGCATGTCGTGGCAGAGGTTCGGGGTGAGCCACATGTAGTTCGAAGCGGACGCGGTGGAATTCAGGTCGTCCAGGAGGATGTGGTTCGACGCCCCGGACGGGATGACCCGCGCGCAGCGGGTCGCATTCGTCGCGATGTCGCTGTAATAGACGAAGGGATTGTGCTTGACCACGTAGAGGGGGTAGTCGTTGTCGGGATCGCAGTTGCGCGGCATGTCCTCCTGGTACGCCTTCCAGGTCAGGCCCGCGGACTCGAGCCGGTCGACGAGGTTCGTCGCGTTCCAGGCGGCGTCCGTGCAGGCGTCCGAGTGGGGTGGCGGGTCCGCGGTGCAGCCGAACGAACTCGCCGCGGTGAGGCACAGGTAGTTCGGGAGGCTGTAGCTCGTGCAATCCCGATAGTGGGTCGCCAATCCGGAGTCGTTCGCGAGGCTCGTCAGGTACGGGGCCGTGCCTCCGCACGTCGTCAGGATGTCGCAGATCCCTTTGTTCTCCAGCAGGATGACGACCACGTAGTCGAAGTTCTGGCCGGTCGGCGGGCCGGAGTCGATCGCGGGGATTGAAGCGGGAGTCACCCATCCGAAGGGAGGAGCCAAGCCTGCGGCAGAGACGATCAGTCGGCCCGGCCCGATCGAGAGCTGCGGCGACCGCACGCCCCCCGCAAGAGGAGCGAGGACCGACAGGACCAGACCGAGGACCAAGAGAGTCGAGACTGGACTCTCGGCAATTGCACTCCCCCTCTCCCCCTTCGACATTGCAAGGCCACGATAACTGTGCTGTGGGCCTGATGAAGAGGATTAACCGACGATTTGAATCCCTACGTCCATACCTACTCTTGAGATTGATAATTGTCCTGGTCTGGCCGAATTCGGTTCTTCCTCGGTTTGGCGGATGGGGCGTGAACGAGAGACCGAAGATCGGGCTCATTTGAGGACAATGGCACTCGACGTCGGCAGGACGCAGTCCTTTATTCGGCGATCCGATTCAGCGAGGCATGGCCAAACCGAAGATCCCGCCGACCTCTCCACAGAAGGCATTGCGCGGCCGCCTGGACCTCCTTGCGGGCAAATGGGACCTAATCGGGAAACACCCCATGCTCCCGGGCAAGGTGCTCCACGGCAAGGTCGCCTTCACGTGGATGGCCGGAGACTCGTTCCTCGTCATGCACTCGAGACCGAAGGAGCCGGAGGTCCCTGCGTCCTTCTCCGTTTTCGCCTACGACGACGACCGAGAGGGCTACTCCATGCTCTACCACGACTCGCGCAACGTCTCCCGGATCTACGGGATGAGCCTGACCACGAAGTCCTGGAAGCTCTGGCGCGATGCCCCGGGTTTTGCGCAGCGTTTCGAAGGCAAATTCACCAATCGGGGCAACACAATCGTCGGACTCTGGGAGCTCTGCAGGGACGGAAAGACGTGGAACCGTGACCTCGAGATGACCTACACGCGGGCCCGATAGACGCCGCGGACGGATCCGGCCCTTCACACGATCTCTTCGATCGCGAGTTCCTCGCCCTTCGGGCTCTCCGCGATCCGCTTGCCGCGGTCCGTCACGCGATACCGGACCGTCGCGGGGAGGTCCGCGGCCTTCGCGAACGTTGCGGCCCCGGTCTCGTCCAGTACGATCGCCCCTAGCCGGACCAGGTTGTCCAACTCCTCCATGATCTCGCCGGGGGCCACTCCCTTGAAGTCGGCGAAAAGCTCGTTCTTCGAGGCGCCCGCTCGGTCCACGAGGAGCATGAGCATGCGTTGCCGCAGGAGTCGGCCGCTACGACTCTTCCTCCCGCCCGCGAGGACCGAGTCGACGGTCCTCGAGACGATCGTCGAGAAGGCGTCCTCGACCCCGGCGCCCGTCCGGGCGGACGTCATGAACGTCGGCACGGTTGGGAACTCGGCGCGGAGCCAAGCGGTTTCCTCGGGCCCGATCGCCATCTTGTCGGCGCGATCGACTTTGTTGAAGGCGATCCCCGCGGGCACCGGGCCCGCGATTTGCATGACGACCCGGAGCCAGTCCTTGAGCGCGTACAGGGTGGCAGGGCGTTCCACGTCGCACACGGCGAGCACGCCGTGCGTGCCGAAGAAGAACGGCTCCGCGAACACCTTGCGGACGGAGTGTTCCCCCATCAGGTCGAAGAACGCGACCTGGGCGAGCGCGAGGTCTTCTCCCTCGAGTCCGACTTCGAGCTCGACGGGGTACACGCGGCCGCCGAGGGTGCCCGTGTACTCCTCTTTGAAGTGGTTCTTCACGTACCGCTCCACAAGGCTCGTCTTCCCGACCGTCCTCTCACCCACGAGGACGATCTTGAGGCGCATCTTGCGAATCCGCACGGGCGTTTGGAGCCTCGGACGTTCGCATAAGGCGTGGCATCCGATTATCACGCCTGGAGCCGATGCCTCGGAGTAGGGATGGACCCAGGCACCGCACGAGAATCCGACCATCGCTCGGGGCGCCTACGCCTTCCCCGGCGCCGTGCCTTGCTCTTCGATGCCGTTCCTTACGGATCGTTCCGTGAAGGTCCTCCTCACGGTGTCGTCTCCCCCTGAAAAGGATCGGGAGGTGCAACGGATGGATTGGCACCCCCGTTCGCAGCCTCCGGGGCCGGGACAGGGGCTGGGGCCTGGTTCTTTTCCTTGAGGGCGGCGTCCGCATCGGATGCAGGCGGCGGTCTGCCTTTCCCTTCGGACCGCGAGGGCGAGCGAGGCCTTCGGCGCATCCGCACGACGAGGACCGCGGCGAACCCCAGGAGCGCGGCCCCGATCACCGTTCCGCCGACGACTGGCAGAGACCGCACGAGAAGGTCAGGCCCCGACGACGATCGTCCAGGCGCAGGGGTTTCAGGGATCTCCACCGTCACACGGATCGAGACGATCCTCTCGTTGCCCGACGCGTCCGTCGCCCGTGCGTACACCGTGGTCGTGCCATTGCCCAGGAAGAGGGTCGCCGTCCATGTGGAAGTCCCGTTGGCCCGAATCCAGGTGTGGCCGTCGGTGCTCAGATCGACCTCCACGACGCCTCGATCGTCCGCTGCCGTCCCCGTGAAGGTGACGCTCGATTCGGTGAACGTGCTCCCATTCTCCGGCGACGTGATCGACGCGATCGGCGGGCTCGTGTCCGGCGGCGGGCGCACGTCGATCGCTTGGGTGTCCGTGTCGGAGAGGCCGTTCGAATCCCGCACCTCGAGGACGACCGAATATGTCCCGAGGGCGGGGAAGGAATGGGTCTCGCGGAGGTTCGAGGACAACGGAGTGTCCCAGAGACCATTCCCGTCCCAGTCCCACCGAGCCTGCAATGTGGTCCCTGGATCCGACGTCGACGTGGAGGCGTCGAAGGCGACCGCGTCACCGATGTGAGGTTCCGCGGGAGTGAACGTGAAGCGCGCGGTCGGAGGGGAAGGGTTCGGCGGCGGAGGTGGGATGTCCGCGCGGGTCGTGTGGGTTTCCTCG
>VBMR01000106.1 GCA_005878325.1 Methanobacteriota archaeon
CTACAACCCGAACGCTCCGGTGCAGGCCGTCGCGGCCCCGCCGTTGCCCCAGAGCATGAAATGCAATTCGTGCGGCGGCCCCCTGAAGCCGTCCGCGGGCCTCGCCCTCGTCGTGTGCGAGTACTGCGGCGCCGTGACGACGATGGGCGTGGGCGGTGTGGCGCAGGTGTTCCAGAAGCACTTCATGCTCGACAGCCGGATCTCGAACGAACAAGCGCTCGACGCGGGCGGGAAGTGGCTGAACAAAGGGATCCTCCGGCGAAAGGTCGCGGAGCGGTCCGAGCTCGGCACGGTCACGCTGAAGTACGTCCCCTATTGGGTCATCCCGACCTCCGTGGTGGCCGACTTCCAGGGGACGAAGAACGTCGGCGCCGGAGCGGGCGGAGGGATGATGGTCCACGGCGACACGGGTGCAAAGAAGGCCGCGGGCGCGGCCCTGTTCGCCCTCACGATGGCGGCCGCCGCGGCGGGCTCGAGGAACCAGCCGCAGCATCAGGTGGCCCAAGGCCCGCAGGTCATCCGCGTGCGCGACCGGATCCAGATGCAGTACAACATCCCGATCGTCGCGGTCCGCGGGTACGCGAAGTACCAGCCGGACGACGGATTCCAGTTCCAGCTGCAGAACAAGTTGAACTTCGACAAGCGCCAGACGGGCGGCCTCGACGTCATGGGCGGCGACGTCGCGGAGGGCGAGGCGAAGACGCAAGCGCAGGCCCTCGCGCACAAGTTCGCGGAACGGGAGGCGAAGAAGCGCGTCGACACGCTCGAGTCGATCCAGGTCTATCCGACGACGTACGACGGCGAGCTGCTCCACGCGCCCGTGTGGTTCATGGAGTACCAGCACAAGGGGAAGCCGTTCTTCATCCTGATCGACGGCCACACCGGCACGGTCATGGACGGCGAACGCCCGACCTTCGCCCTGTGGTAGAAAATGCGGGACACCGTCGGATTTCCATCCATACCCCTAAATACCGACACGGAAGCATAATACACGGAACGATAATACGCCGACCCGTTGGAGAGATGACGATGCCCGATATCCGTGACCGAGTCGAACAGGACCGCGGACTGTTGAAGAAGATTCAACTCGTCATCCCGGGCTACGCCGGATACCGGCGGCGGGAGGACATCCGCGCGGCGGACAACCTCCTCCGCATCCAACTCGCGAACCAGCTGCGGGCGGTCCGCGGGGACCTCGAGGAGATCCGCGACGGCATGGCGATGGAAGGGAAGGTCCAGGGCCTCCAGACGATCGGGAACGCGATCTTCACGATCGAAGGGCTCGAGGCGAAGGTCCGCCATGCGGAAGGCGGCTACTCCGGGCTCAGCGCGACGATCCAGATCAAGGAGACGGAGCTCGACCGCCTCTACGAATACGATTATGCGATGCTCGAATCCCTCGACCAGGCCGCGGCCTTGGTGTCGGGCGTCCGAGAGGCGGGCGACGGGAAGGCCTTCGACGGGGCCGTGCGGTCCGTCATGAAATCGCTCGCCCGGTTCGAGGCCGCGTGGAAGTCGCGCATGAGCGCGGTCACCGGCATCCAGGTGCGGTGAGGCCCATGATCCCGATTGCATTCTTCTTCGGCGGCGCGCGGCGGACGGACCAGACGGCGGGACGGAAGGAAGGCCTCGTCGGCGCGACGACGATCGCGTGGGACGACCAGTTCAAGCGCGCCAACATCATGTGGAAGGTCCCGCGCAACGTCCGGATGAACGACAACATCGTCGTGCGGGAAGACGAGATTGCCGTCTTCTACCGCGACGGGAAGGTCCTCGCCTACCTCGACCGGCCGGACCGGTACGCGCTCACGTCGCAGAACGCACCGATCCTCGGTCGACTGATCCAAGCCCTGTCCGGCGTCGTCCAACAGGCGGAGGTCTTCTACATTCAGAAGCGTATCTTCGACGCGAAGTTCGGCACGCAGGAGGCGTTCCTCTTCCAGGATCCGGACTTCGACATGGTCCAGCTCCGCGCCTTCGGCGACTTCCGGTACCGCGTGAAGGACCCGGAGACGTTCATCAACCAGTTCGTCGGGACCTTTGGTGCCGCGACTTCCGCGGAGGTCGAGGAGCGGATCAAGAACGAGGTCGTCAAGCAATTGAACGTGACGCTGGGCAAGATGAAGGCGAACGGCCTGAAGGTCGTCGACTTCGCCGCGGGCCTCAATGACATCGAGCAGGGCACCCTCGCGAACTCGAAGCCCCACTTCCTCACCCTCGGGATCGAGATCCTCCAGCTCAGCGGGCTCAACATCCCGTTGCCGGAGTCGATCAAGGCCGCCCTGGAGAAGATGGCCTCCGCGAAGGTGCTCGGCCGGACGAGCGCGGCCGCGTACACGCAGTTCCAGGCCGCGGACGCCCTCCGGGATGCGGCGAACAATCCAAGCGGCGGCGCGGGCACCGGCGTCGGCCTCGGGGCCGGGATCGGCATGGGCTACGCGATGGGCTCCCAGTTCCCAGGCATGATCTCCGGACAAGGGCAACAACAGCAGACGAGACCGTGTCCGAAGTGCGGCCAGCCGAACCCCGTGAACGTGAAGTTTTGCGGGAACTGCGGCGCCGACACGAGCGTCGCGGCGGGCAGCAAGCCCTGCGTGAAGTGCGGCAAGCCCGTTCCGCCGGGGCTCAAGTTCTGCGGCGAATGTGGCGCCCCGCAGACCCTGCGGTGTCCGGACGGACACGAGGTCCCCGGGAACATGAAGTTCTGCCCGGAGTGCGGGAAAGCGGTCAAGGCCTGAGACGGCAGGTCGCGACGTGACGACGCAACGACCTCGGGCATTCCAACGGAACCTCTAAGAGCGGAATCTCTCATATTCGCGGACCAATCGAGGTGCATCCCATGGAGCCAAGTCCCCCGCCGACGATGTCGGCGCCCGACGTGCCGCCCCCGTCGCCCGGTTCGATCCTGCCTCCGCTGTCCTCGACCGTCCTGTTGGCGATGGGTGCGATCGGAGGGCTCGTCCTGGCGAGCATCTTCGGATACATCTTGTTCGTCGCGCGCCTGCGGCTGGACGAGCAGCTCTGGTGGACCGGCTTCGCCTCCATCATCTTCGCCCTCGGCTTCTTCGTCCTGTTCGCGGCGACCCACGACCGCAAGATCGCGCGCCCCCTCGCGGGCGGCTTCTTCGTGATTTCCGCGGGCTCCTTCTACGGATCGATCTTCGCGGGCGGCTCGAGCGACCTCGCGAAGCTCCTGTACACGATCCTCCTGTCGATCCTCGTGATGATTGTCCTGGGCGCCATCTTCGTCATGGCGCGCGACGCGGAGCGGGACGCGATCCGAAAGGCCCAGCGACGGCACATCCCCTGACCCCGGCGGCTCGCTCACACGAACCGATAGATGTTCGCCGGGAGGCCGCCCTTCTTCAGTTCCTCCTCCATCTCCTCGAGCATCAGGATCCGCTTGTACGTCGGCGGGTGCGTCCCGAACAATTCGTTGGCACGACGCCAGTGGCTCCGCTTCTCGACCTCGATCGCCTTCTGCAGCTCGTAATCGTCGAGCTGACCGTCCTTGTCCAGGTCGTACGTGTCCATCTTCGTCCGGAGTTCGTCGTAGTCGGCGGCGGCTTTGACGGGATCGCCGATCATGAAGGCCCGGAGTCCGGTCGGCTCTTCATCCCGGCGGACGAGAGACAGGCCATACGCGATCTTCGTGAGCGCAGAAGCGAGGAGGTGCGGGTCCCGCGTCGCCGCACCGCTGTACGCGTCCGCGTAGTACTCCCGGGTGCGGGAGAGGTGCCGGACCAGGAGCTGCGTTACCAGGTAGACGGAATAGGAGACGATGGCCGAGAGGATGATGATGAGGACGGCATTCCCGCCCCCTTTGCCGCGGACGCGCATGCCACCCCGGAGCGCTTCGAATCCGACGCGGGCCACGATGTACGCGAGGAGAGGAACGGCGGAGGCAAGGGTCACGATGATGACGTCGCGGTGCCGAAGGTGACCGATCTCGTGGGCGAGGACCGCACGGATCTCGTCCTGATTGAGGGTCTCCAGGAGTCCGTGCGTCACGACGAGTTCCGATGAACCGACCGTCCGGCCGAACACGAACGCGTTCGGGGAAGAGTCCCCGCTTTCCCAAATCTTGGGGGCGCGGACGCCCGCCTGCCGCGCCAGCTCCGTGACGGTCTGGAACAGCCAGGCGTTGGACTCGGCCGTGATGGGCCTCCGTTCGCGGATCGCCCATCGGACGATCGCGGGGGCGATCGCCCACTGGAGGAAGATGAAGAGGATCGCGAGGCCGACGACGATGACGAAACCGTTGGTGACTGAACCCGCCTGCAGGATGTAGTCCACGATTCCGAGGACCGCGAGGAGGAAGAGGGCGAGCACCGCGAAGACGAGCGCGATCGTCAGTGCGCTGCTCCTCCGAAGGGCATTCAGGCTTCCCACGAAAGGACTCTATAGGGGGCATTCTCATGAGCGTTGTGCTGGCATGCCCGATCTCGTCGACGCTGTGAGTTGCCCGAAGTGCGGCGGGCCTCTGGACCTCGCGGCGGGCGAGGTCATCGTCACGTGCCCGTATTGCGGGACCGCGAGCCGTCTCGAGGGCGACAAGCCCTTCCTGTTGCGGCACTCGATGCTCGCGGCGCGCCTCGACCGCGACGCGGCCCTCCGGACGATCGGCGAGTGGTTCCGCGGCGGCGTGATGAAGCCCGACGACCTGCAGAAGGCCTCCCGAGTCACGGCCCTTGAGTGTGTCTAT